>JAKEGN010000024.1 GCA_022615525.1 Woeseiaceae bacterium | reverse complement strand
TCGAACGCTGGCTGATCACCGACCAGGTCATCAACACCTATCTCCTGCATTTCGAAACCGGTGAGCCCATGCCGGCCGAACTTGTGCAGAAGATCAAGGATGCGAAGACTTTCAGACAGGGCTTTGAGACCACGGAATACCTTGCCTCCGCGCTGGTCGACTTGCGGTATCACATGATCGATCCGCAAGGGCTCGACCCGGATGCGTTCGAAAGGGACACGCTGGTCGAACTCGGCATGCCGAAGGAGGTCGTCATGCGCCATCGCAGTCCGCATTTCGGCCACATATTCTCCGGCGAAGGATACTCGGCCGGCTATTACGGGTACATGTGGGCCGATGTACTGACCTCCGATGCTGCGGAAGCGTTCGAGGAGGCGCCGGGCGGTTACTATGACAAGGACGTCGCGAAGCGGCTGGTCGATAACCTGTTCTCGGTGCGCAACGCTGTCGATCCGGCGGATGCGTATCGCGCGTTCCGCGGGCGTGACGCGGAAATCGGCGCGCTGATGCGCGATCGCGGTTTCCCCGAGCCGCCGGAAGGGTAACAGTACGGGGACATCTCAAGGGGTTGACCCGGGTCGATAAGGAAATGCCGTCCGTGCCCAAAGTAGCCTGTCGACTGCCGTCGCGATGCCCGTGCGCCCGGGTCCTGGTTGTCTGCGTCCTGTCGCTGACGTTCGACGTGGCGCACGCCCTGGAAGAGGCTGCCTCGGACCAGGCCGAGGCTTCGCCCGCATCTGCATCGGACTACATTTTTCCGGACCTGATGGGAGAGACCCTGGTTCACGATGGCGAGCGGTTCTGGATCAGGCCGATCATCGCCATCCTCACCGATTACACGTTTTTCAGGCAGGACGACGCGAGTCTTGCACAGGTCGGTGAGCAGGAGGACACCTTCGATTTGCGGGCGGCGCGCCTGGGCGTTGCACTGCGCTCGAAGCGCGAGCGTGCCTGGGAGGTATTTTTTGCCGCGGACTTTCTGGAAAAACGAACCCGCGACGAGGATGTCTTTCAGCTATACGACCTGAAGCTTCGTATCCCGTTTGGCGCGGTGAAACTCGACATCGGCAAACAGAAGCAGCCGTTCGCGCTCGAGATGCTCGGGCTGTCGCTGCTGAACTCACAGCCGGAGAGGATACTCTCGCCGTTTTTCGTGACCCGCAGCATCGGCGTGCAGTTATCGGGCCCGCTTGCCGGCGACCGCATGACCTGGGCGGTCGGCTGGTTCAACGACTGGCTGGAAACAGGCGCCAGCTTCAGCGACAACGCCGACGATTATGTCGGGCGCATCACCGGTCTGGCGCTGGCATCGCCGGACGATACGGAGTACCTGCATTTCGGGCTCGGCTCTCGCCGCGTCGGCCCGGATGCCGGAATCATCAGGATGTCAGGCCGCCCGGAGTCGAACGTAACGGACAAATACCTCGATACCGGTGAGTTCGCCGCTGACTTCGCCAGCGAGCTGGCTTTCGAAGCGATCTGGAATCGAGGCCCTGTCGCGGTGACCGCCGAGCACATCGTCGCCAAGGTCCAAGCACCGGACAGCGGTAACCCGCATTTTTCGGGGACTTACCTGATGCTGTCCTGGACAGTCACCGGCGAGAGCCGTCGCTACAACCGTGCCACGGGAACCGCAAACGGCATAATCCCCTTGCATCAACAAGGCGCGGTGGAACTCGTCTTGCGCTACTCCCACGTCGATCTGCAGGATGCGGCAATCGACGGCGGCGTACTGGACAAATTCCTTTTCGGCGTGAACTGGTGGGCGTCGCGACAGTGGAAACTCGGAGTCTCCTACGGTGACGCCAACCTCGACCGGGACGATATCCGCGGCAATACCCGCATGCTGCTTTGCCGCCTGCAGTGGTTTTACTGAATTAAAGGTGCCGGATTTATTTAGCAAAGATGCCAGTAAAGGTGCCGGGTCTATTTGTTGCGATGGCGGCCAATTTTATGCACTGGAAGTGTCGTTCAGGTCGGCGAAACTGCCGATTTCCAAACATGACATCTGCACCAGGAGTAGGGCATGGGCCGGCAGCCGAGAATATTCATTCCAGGGTACCCGCATCACATCGTTCAGCGAGGGCACAACCGAAGCGCTGTTTTCGGCGACGCGGCCGACTACTATTACTATCTCAAGAATTTGATCGAGTGGAAGAACAACTACAGGATTGGAGTCTATGCATACTGTCTGATGACAAATCATGTCCATCTGGTACTGGTGCCGCATGAGGATGGCAGCGCCGTTTCCCGGCTGATGCGACGCTTGTCGGCCAGGCAGGGGCGTAGGGTAAATCGTCTCGACAATCGCCTTGGTACGTTGTGGTCGGGACGGTTCAAGTCTAGCGTCGTGGATACGGATCGTTACCTCATGGCTTGTTTGCGCTACGTGGAATTGAATCCTGTCCGTGCCGGAATAGTTGCCCGGCCCGAAGATTACCCTTGGAGCAGCTACGCGCAAAGACTTGGTCTCACGCGGGACAAATGGCTGGACTCTGATCCGGTTACCGCCAATCTCGGAGCGACGCTCGCGGTCCGGCGTCAGGCATACGCGGCGTTCGTCGCGGAAGGAGTGGCACCGGCCGAGTATGAATTCCTGCGCAGCGCCGTGAGGCGCAATCAACTGACCGGGGACGTACGCTTTGTGGACGAAATCGAGCGAACCACAGGCCGGCGTATCGAGATGAGGGGTCCGGGCCGACCATATAAATAGACCCGGCACCTTTATCGATACAATACTTGCGAACAAATAAATCCGGCACCTTTTTTCTGGAGCAAGAATGACCTCGGGACATACACGTCGAAAGTTTCTGCAGATGTCGGCGGCAACGGCTGTGTCGCAGTCGTTGCCGGGCCTCGCGGATACTGCAATGAGTCCGATGAGCACGCGCCGGATTCCTGGCACCGGTGAAGAGATTCCGGTGATCGGCCTCGGCACCTCGGACGAATTCGAGAGCGTGCCGGCCGATGGCGGGGCGCAGCTTAAAGCCGTGCTGACGACGCTTGCGGAGCACGGAGGCACTTTGGTGGATACCGCCCCTGCCTACGGGGATTCCGAGAGTGTCCTGGGCGAATTCCTCGAGGATCTCGGGTTGACCGCGCGCCTGTTCATCTCGACCAAAGTCAGCGAGCGTGGCAAGGATGATGGCCTGCGTTCGCTGGAGCGTTCGCAGCGATTGCTTCGGAAGAACCCGCTGGACCTGGTCATGGTGCACAGCATGGTCGATGCCGATACGCAGCTCGACAACCTCGAGGCATGGAAGGCCGAGGGCCGGGTTCGTTATATCGGCATCACCACCTCGCGCGAAAGTGGTTTCGGGCAAATGGAACAGATCATCCGCAAACGCAAACTCGATTTCATCCAGGTCAATTACTCCCCGTTCGAAATGCAGGCGGCAGATCGCGTGATTCCGGCCGCTGCTGAGCACGGTGTGGCAGTAATGATCAATCGCGCGTTCGGCAACGGCGCGTACTTCGGCCGCGTCGCGGGCCAGAAGTTGCCGGACTGGACCGCGGATTTCGATTGCGAGAGCTGGGCGCAGCTGTCACTCAAATATATCCTGGGAAATCCGGACGTCACTTGCGTGCTCGCCGCCACCAGCAACCCGCGGCACATGGCGGACAACGCAGGAGCGGGATCCGGGCGTCTTCCGGATGCAGCGGCGCGTTTACGCATCGCGTCCTTCCTGCGCGATCTTTAGGGAAAGGTGCCGGATTTGTTTGTTTGGCCGCCGCCGGCTTACGTTTTATCAACCTCGAACAGGTAGTAGATCCGACCACGAAAATTGTAGCTGTCGAGCTGCCTGAGCGACGGATCGTCGATCATCTTGCGCGTAATGATCGCTCCGCCGGGATGATCTTCGGTCCACGCAGCGACAGCCGCGTCGTCCAGGAGCACGTCGAGCGGGCGGGTCAGCCGCCCCGCGTACGTGAACTCGCCGTCATAGTCGCTGTAGGCGATGGCTATGCCCTGGGACTCGAAGGCCGCAAGATGGCGGCCGATGAACGAGGGATCGTACGCCCGGTGCAACACGGGATCGACGAGGAGGTGCGCTATCAGCAGCAGAGCCGGTGCAAGCAGGGCCCACGAAGCGACTCGTGAATGCAACCGCAGTTCGAGCAGTAACAATCCGGCAAGCACGGCGGATGCGCCGATCACTGATTTTGCGGGCATCAACAGGTCTTTCCCGGTAAGCGCAGGTGAAAGCCCCAGACTGATCACGAGGCCTGCTGCCAGCACGAGCGCGGGCAGAGCCAGACCGATGTACGGCCGTCCGATAGTTTCGCCAAGGGACCGCGCCCGACTGCCATAGCCGGTTCGTGCGACCAATCGTGCGACCAGGAGCGCTACCGCCGGAAGTTCCGGCAGGAGGTAGTGCACTTGCTTGCCGGCTGACAGGCTGAAGAGGAACAGCGCAGCAACGGCCCAAGCGATGCAAAAGCGCAGTCCTTCGTCGCCTTGCACGCGCTTCAGGGTCAGCGAGCCGAGCACCCGCCG
>JAKEGN010000167.1 GCA_022615525.1 Woeseiaceae bacterium | reverse complement strand
CGGATTTATTTTCTCAAGAGAAGTACCGGATCCTTTTCCCTCGCGTGGGAGAAAATAAATCCGGCACCTTTTTTCCCGGTGACGGGAATCAAGCGGACCGCAGGGAGCCATCCCGCAAACGACCAGCCCGGCGACTGTCCGTTGCTGACAGCAGGGCCACTCGCTGCCCCCGGTTCCCCTTTTCAGGGAGCGGGCGGCAGAAACAGTGCGGGGTCGACGGCTGTGCCATTCAGGTAGACCGCGAAATGCAGGTGCGGCCCGGTGACCCGGCCGGTCGCGCCGACCCTGCCGAGTACGGACCCGGCGTCCAGTTGCTGACCCGCCATAACATCGATGGCATCGAGGTGGCAGTACATCGTCACGAAGCCCTGTCCGTGATCGATGATGACCGTGTTGCCATTGAAGAAGAAATCACCGCCGGTCGCCACCGTACCTGCGGCCGGGGCGCGGATCTCCGTGCCACGATCGGCGGCGATGTCCATACCCTTGTGCGGTGAACGCGGTTGCTCGTTGAAGAAACGCCGCAGCCCGAAACTCGAACTGCGTGATCCGTCGACCGGGGGACGCAGCCCGAGCGTCTGCGGCTCCTCATCGCTCCATGCGGTGAGGGCAGCATCGAGTGTTTTTCGTTCCCGTTCGATGCGTGCGAGTTCGTCCGGACCCGGCTCGACATACTGCTGGCTGACCGTCAGTCGTTGCTCGCGGTAACTGTGCGCGCGGATCTCGATCGCGACCGCCTGCTCTTCGCCGCTTGCGGAGCGCACCGTAAGTGAAATTTTGCCGGGCTCATGCTCCAGCGGGATGCCGAGGACGGCCTGCCACCGGCCCGCGTCGCGGACGACGAGCACCGGCCTGCCGTTGTACAGGGCCGTCGGTCGCGCCGTGTCCGCGGGACCCGCATCGATGACAGCGACTCCGCCCGGCCACGGCGAGTGCTGCGGCATAGCCTGCGCCATGCCGGCGAGCAGCGCTGACACCAGGAACATCGGCAGGTACGGCTTACGCATCGGCTCCACCGCTGACCGTATCGACCGTTGCAGAGATCACGCCCTTGGCCAGCCGTGCTTCGATGCGGTCACCCGCTGTCACTGTCGCGATATCGGTGAGGACCCGGCCGCTGGCCACGTCCTTGACGATCGCGTAACCGCGCTCGAGCGTCGCCAGCGGGCTGACGGAATTCAGGGCCCGGCCGGCAAGGTCCAGCCGGTGACTCGCATTCCTGAGCATCGCTTCCGCGCAGGCGTTCAGTTGCCGCTGCAGTGTCGACAGCCGGTGCAGGGCCCGTTGCACCCGGAGCGCCGGCGATGCCTGCAACAAGCGGGACGCGAGCTGGTCGAGCGCACGTCCGCGCTGGCCGAGGTCGTGGCGCATGGCGGCAAGCAGCAGCTGGCGCAGGTTCCTGAGCCAGTCTTTCTGCCGCAACAGTGTCGCGGCCGGGCTCGCCTGCGCCAGTTGCCGGCTCAACCAGTCCAGCCTCTGGTAGCGGTCCTGCAAATGGCGTCTGATATGCGCAGCGTTGCGCGATGCCAGGGTGCTCAATCGGCGCAGCCATTCCGCCTGATCCGGTACCACCAGTTCCGCCGCGCCGCTCGGTGTCGGCGCGCGCACGTCAGCGACGAAATCACAAATCGTGAAGTCGACCTCGTGGCCCACCGCACTGACCACCGGGATCGGGCAGTCCGCAATGTCGCGTGCCAGTGCTTCGTCGTTGAACGACCAAAGATCCTCCAGCGAGCCGCCGCCGCGCCCGACTATAAGGACGTCGCATTCCTTGCGGCGCACCGCCGCCGCCAGCGCGCCGCGCAGCTCCGCTGCGGCAGACTCGCCCTGTACGGCGGACGGGTAGATGACGACCGGTATGGCGGGGAAACGCCGTCGCAGCACACTGAGTATGTCGTGCAAGGCCGCGCCGCTCGGCGACGTAATCACGCCGATACGCCCCGGCAGGGCCGGCAACGCTTTCTTGCGACTTGCGTCGAACAGGCCCTCGCCGGCGAGCTTTTTCTTCAGCACTTCGAACTGGCGGCGCAGCGCCCCCTCGCCGGCGAGCTCGAGCTGTTCGACGATGAGCTGGTAGTCACCGCGTGCTTCGTAGATGCTGACGCGGCCGAATGCGAGCATCCGGTCACCGTCCTTGAAACCGCTGCGCTGGCCGATGGTCGGCCCGCGCTGCCGTTGCAGGAACCAGGCGCAACGGATCTGTGCACTTTCGTCCTTGAGGGTGAAATAAAGGTGGCCCGAAGCAGGCCTGGCGAGATTGGACAATTCGCCGACGACCCAGACCCGCGTCATGCCTTGCTCGAGCAGGGCGCGTGCGCGCCGGTTGAGTTCGCTCACGCTGATGGCTGAGGCATTTTCGAGGATCTCGTTCACGCCGCCAGTATACGGTGCCCGGCCCGGAATTCCCGCCCCGGCAGACCATGCCGGGGCACCCGTCAGGCCCCGGGGCGCCGGGCAGAGAGCATTTTCGGCTCTGGCGTTTACCCATGATCGGGCTGTGCGTACAATCGCCGCCTTTATTCACTGCGGACAGGCCAGGGCCCATGCGCATCGACAAGGAAGCTCTCACTTTCGACGATGTACTGCTCGAGCCGGCGTATTCCGACCTGCTGCCGAGAGATGCCGACCTCACCACGCGCCTGACCCCTGAAATAAACCTCAACGTCCCGCTGATTTCCGCCGCCATGGACACGGTGACCGAGGCCAATCTTGCGATCGCGATGGCGCAGGAAGGCGGCATCGGCATCATCCACAAGAACATGAACCCGGAACAGCAGGCCCGCGAAGTTTCCAAGGTCAAGAAATTCGAAAGCGGCATCGTGCGCAGTCCGATCACGGTGTCGCCCGATATGACCATCCGCGAAGTCATCGACCTGACCCGCGCGATGAAGATTTCCGGGGTCCCGGTCGTCAAGAACAATGAAACTCTCGGCATCGTGACCCATCGCGACCTGCGTTTTGAAACGCAGCTCGATGCGCCGGTATCGAGCGTCATGACACCCAAGGAGCGGCTCGTTACGGTACGCGAGGGAGCCCCGGACGAAGAAGTCATGTCGCTGTTGCACCAGCATCGCATAGAAAAAGTGCTGGTCGTGTCCGACAACTTCGAATTGCGCGGCATGATAACGGCGAAGGACTTCCAGAAAGCCACCGAACATCCGCACGCCTGCCGGGACTCGCACGGTGCATTACGCGTAGGCGCTGCCGTCGGAACGGGACAGGACAGCGACGAGCGGGTGGCCGCGCTGGTCGCTGCCGGCGTCGATGTCGTCGTCGTCGATACCTCGCACGGTTTTTCCAAAGGCGTGCTCGAGCGCATTCGTCGCATCAAGAAGAAATACCCGGACCTTCAGCTCATCGGCGGCAATGTCGTCACGGGCGATGCCGCGCTGGCACTGGTGG
>JAKEGN010000166.1 GCA_022615525.1 Woeseiaceae bacterium | reverse complement strand
CGTGTTTCTCCCAGTCCGGATCGAACACCGGTGACTTGTTGGGGATCCGGATGTAATCGCAAAGTGTCGGGACGATGGAATCATCCCATTGCTTGCCGATGAAGTTTGCTGCTTTGGTCGTGTTCATTCTTCTCGATTGCTTTTGACTGGTGTGGATGAAAAAACTGCCCTGAGAGAGTGAAGCATCCGCGGGCAGAAGGCAATGCCGTTGTCCGGTTGCTGCACCGGCACGCACGTAGATCATGCTCGAAATCCCGCAAGCAATGGACAGCCGGCGCGCGATCGCGTCAGGCGCGAAAATCCGCGAACAGCTTCTCGTGACCGCTGAGGATGCGCCGGCTCTCCGCCGGATCCGCGTGCGTCGTGCCGTCGCCGATGCCGAAGGTTCCGCCCAGCACCAGCGCATCGGAGCGCGGGAACATGTACAACAATCCTTCGCCGCCGCCGACAGTGAGGTAGTCGACATCGAGGTCGGGAGGCAGGAACAGCAGCTGTCCCTTGACCGGCGTGAGCTCGGTGTCACCGAAGAGCTGGGCGGCGCCCAGGCCGGTGCAGTTGAAGATCACGGGCTCAGGCAGCGACAGCACGTCGGTTCGGTCGGCAAAATCACGCACGACGAAGTTGCCGCCCGCCTGGAAGTAATCTTCCGTGACGCGGCGCAGGAAAGTCGCCGGCTCGATCAGCATGGTCACGGTGCGTCGTACGTACGGGACCGGAAAGGGATGCTCGCCGGGCTCGAGGTCGGCTACCGAGGCAAACAACTCCGGCAGTTCACGCAGGTAGTAGCTGAATTCGAAGGGTTGCAGTCCGAGATAGTAGTTCTCGATCCAGCGCACGCCATAATCGGGTCCGCCCAGATTGGTGTACGCGTGGTGCGCAATGCGGGCCGCCCATTTGAACTGCGCCTCGAACGCCGGCGTCGCGACGCCTTCCTCGAAAACGCTGGTCGGCGCCCACTGGCCGCCGGCGATATTAGAGGTGCTGTGCCGGGCGACGTTTCGCGTATAAATGGTCACCGTCCAGCCCGCATCCTGCAGCAGGCGTGCGGTCGTCAGGCCCATGATGCCGCCACCGACGACGGCAGCCCGGCGATGCTCCATGCCCAGCGTTTCGCGGACGGCCAATGCGGACGAACCCCAGGAGAGCGTAATGCCGCCCCCGCCATGGCCGTAGTTGTGTATGACGGTCTTGTCGTGCATTTTTTCGGCCTTGACCACAAACCCGGAGGGACGATAGGGGCGCAGCCCGACCACCTCGCGAACCACCCGGTCTGCGGAGATGCGCGGCGCCAGGAAGGGTTTGCGCGACAAGGGTCGCTCGTAGTCGCGCATCCGGCTGATGCTCGCCGTGCAGGCACTTACGGTGGCGGCAATCGATGCCGTGGCCATCGTTTTCAGACACAGGCGGCGTGTAACGGCTGGCAGCTTCATCAGAGCAGGCTCCGGTAATGGATTCCATCGGCGTGGACACGAACATTGCTTCGTATTTTGTAGAATGTCCACCATGAAACGACTCGTTGTGCTCATCGTGCTTGGTTCACTGCTCGTGATTGCGGCGTACTTCCTGCAGCAGGATTCGCCCCGTCCCAAACAGGCCGATACCCGGCAAACCGGGGCTGGAGTCGACCGGCAGGAGGAGCTGTTCCGGGAGTGCGTAGCCGCCCGCGATCACGAAATTCACCGGAAGACATTCGCGACTATCGACAACCCGG
Organism: Woeseiaceae bacterium; assembly: GCA_022615525.1. GTDB lineage: Bacteria > Pseudomonadota > Gammaproteobacteria > Steroidobacterales > Woeseiaceae > JAKEGN01. Next base: position 2,571 of record JAKEGN010000166.1, on the reverse strand, counting down.
ACGTGCAACGCGAAATTCTCGCCACCGAAAAAGAACGCGCCGTCCGAGAGTGCCGCGAAAAGTATCCCGATTTGTAGCAGCCTGCATCGCAGGCGACGCTCCCTGTCGTCGTAGCAGGAACTCGTCGCAAACGTGAAGACCGGCAAAATCCAGCCGGCGACACGACGGTATGCCTTTCGAGCGAATTAGGATTTCTGAGTGAGGAAGGCATGGCGGCGTGGCGCCGGCATGCAGCACGGGATCCAGACAACGGTCGCGAGCGCTGCTCGCTCCTACAGCTGCTCAGACTACCGGGCCGTAACGAAGCTTCGGTGACATGGTCGGATGGCGCCCGGCGCGGGTCATGTCGAGCAGGCCCCACATGGGCCAGATCAGGTCGACATGGCGCGGATGGCCGCCGGGTATCGGCGTCCACAGGATCTCGGACGCCCAGAAGTGCCGAATCTCGTCGCCTTTTCGCTCGAAGACGTTCATGAGCGGCATCAGCGACTCGGTGGATTCGCCGGGCTGGGACAGGTAGTCACGCGTGTAGTCGTTCTCTTGCGACGACAGCAGGCGCAAATCGCGCCAGGTGCGTTCGACGGCAATCGCGTGCAGCTGCTTCGGGCTGGCCTTGCCCACTACCACCAGCTCCACCTGCTCGCGCACGTGCCGGCTGCTGACATTCAGGCCATCGATTACCGAGGTACAGGACGGGCAGGGATTCTTCCAGTCCGGGCCGTACATGTAGCTGTAAATGATCAGGTGATCCTTGTCGCCGAAGAGTTCCGACAGCAGCATGGTAGTGGTGCTGCCGTCCGCGTAATCGATCTCCTCAAACTCGTAATCCTGGAGCAGCAGGCCGCCCGGCGGAAGCTTGCGGCGCAGCGCCGCCACTTCCTCGATCCTGTCGCGCAACTCCTGTTCTTTTTCGAGCAGTTCGTTGCGCGCCTTGCGGTATTCCTGCGACTCGCCGGGAAAACGATACTCATGGGTCTGTGTTTTTGCGCCTGCCATGGCGTAGCGCTCCTCTGCAGATCAGCCGGGTAAATACTCATAACTTGCCTGCAGCCCCAGCGGCAGGCCGACCGCCCAATACAATAAAAGGTAAGCGGTCCAGAGGACAAGAAAAGTAACCGAGTAGGGCAGCATCATGGCGGTCAACGTGCCGATGCCGGTCGATTTCACATAGCGCTGGCAGAAAACCACGACCAACGGAAAGTAGGGCATCAGCGGCGTGATGATATTGGTACTCGAATCACCGACGCGATAAGCCGCCTGCGCGAGGTCCGGTGATATGCCGAGCTGCATCAGCATGGGCACGAAAATCGGCGCAAGCAGCGCCCACTTGGCTGTGGCTGAACCGACGAACAGGTTGATGAAAGCGGTCAGGATGATGATCCCCGCAATCGTGATGGCAGCGGGCATCGCCATCGCTTTCAGCAGAGCGGCGCCTTCGAGTGCCAGCAGCACGCCCAGGTTGGACTGTCCGAAGGCGTAGATGAATTGCGCAATGAAGAACATGATGACCAGGTAATAAGCCATGCTGTTCATCGCCTTGGTCATGCCGGCGATGATGTCCTTGGAGCTTTTTACCGTCCCGGATGCAATCCCGTAGGCCACGCCCGGCAGCAGGAACAGCAGGAAAATCAGCGGCACTATGGACTGCATGAGCGGTGCCGTCCCCGCGGTCAATGCACCTTCCGGCGATCGCCACGCGGAGGATTCCGGGAGCGAGGTCAGTATGAGCAGCAGCACGCCTGTCAGCATCGCCACCAGCGACATGCGCAGGCCCTTGCGTTCTTCGGGTTTCAGTTCTTCCATGGTGGGCAGGTCGTGCAGGTCGCCGTCCAGCTGGCTGCCTTTCAGCCGCGGCTCAACCACGCGATCCGTCAGGTACCAGCCGAGGCTGACGATCAGGAGTGACGACGACGTGGTGAAGAAGTAGTTGTTCAGCGGGTTAAGGGTGATCGACGGGTCGAGTATCTGTGCGCCGGCCTGCGAGATTCCCTGCAGCAAGGGATCGAGCGATGAGGGTACGAAGTTGGCGGAGAACCCCCCGGATACCCCGGCAAACGCCGCGGCTATACCGGCGAGTGGGTGCCTGCCCGCCGCATAGAAAATGACGCCGCCCAGGGGAATAACCAGCACGTATCCGGCGTCGACCGCCGTATGGCTGACGATGCCGACCACGATCACCATGGGCGTGAGCAGCCAGCGCGCAGTGACCGCCATCATGGCGCGCAAGCCGGCATTGATGAAGCCCGTGTGTTCGGCCACTCCGATGCCGAGCATCGCCACCAGCACCACGCCCACCGGGTGAAAGTGCGTGAAGTTGGTGACCATCACGGTGAGAAATCCGGTGAACGACTGTCCGGACAGCAGGTTCCGCACTTCGAGCGCCTGGCCGTTGCGCGGATCGACGAGGCCGAAGTCGATGCCGGACAGGGCCCAGGAAAGGAACCAGACGACGACAAGTAGCCCGACGAAGAGCATGGCCGGGTCCGGCAGCCGATTGCCCACGCGTTCGACCGCGGCGAGCGCCCGCTGGATGCGACTGACTTTCACTTTGGTGGTCTCCGCTTCGGCCAT
>JAKEGN010000165.1 GCA_022615525.1 Woeseiaceae bacterium | reverse complement strand
GAGCGCATCTACCTGACGCGTGTTCGCGCGAGCATCGACGGAGACGCTCACTTTCCCGATATCGACCCGGACGAATGGACGGTGAGCGCGAAGGAGGACTTCCCTGCCGGCGACGGCAGGCACTATGGATTCACGTTCCAGGTCCTCGACCGCCTCTGACCGCCGCGCCGCCAGCTCGCATTTCATCGCTGTGCTGCCTGCAATTGCAGGCGACGCGTACGTCCAAACCGCGCGGGTTCTGAGCCAGGCGATTCAGCGTCGGCAGGCTTGCCCTATGAAGGAATGGCTCCCTGCGGTCCGCTTTATTTCCTTCATAGGGCATGCCCACCGGCGACGCTCCCTATCCTGGTCGCCTGCGGTGCCGGCACTTGCGAGGTCGCGAGCACTGCTCGCTCCTACAGGTCGGCGGCGAGTCGTTCTTCGGCGTAGCGCTCGGCGGCATCGAGATCGATGTCTTCGAACGAGCGGGCGTTCTTGGTCAGTTCCTCGAGCAATGCCTGCTGCAAGGCGCCGCGCCGTTGTGCTTCGGCATACGGTATCTCGTCGTGGAACATGACCATCGAATAGCGCGGAATGAAGGTGCCGGGCAGGCGGCGTTCGAGCTCGAATGCGAGCGCTTTGCGCAGCAGGAATCCCGGGTCGCGAACGGTATCGCGCATTTCGACGTAGTTCTCCAGGGCCATGGCGGCAATCGCATTCGCGTTGGCGAGTTGCTTGTGCTCGAAGGTCCTGAACACGCTATCCCAGTCACCGGCGCTTTGCGCAAGAATTTCGTCGAGTACCACGCAGTCCTCGAACGCCAGGTTCATGCCCTGGCCGTGGAACGGCACGACGGCGTGTGCCGCGTCACCGATCAGCAGCAGGTCGCCGCCGACATGCCAGTGGCGGCAGCGGACCGTACCGAGTATCCCGACCGGATTGGCGGCGAATGTGGCGGTGAGATCCGGTATCAGCGGCATGACATCGGCAAAGTTCTGCTCGAAAAACCTGGAGACCGACGTCGCCGAGTCCAGCGCGGCAAAGCTCGCCGGGCCGTCGTTCGGCAGGAACAGGGTGAGGGTGAAGTCCCCGCCCGGGTTTGGCAGCGCAATCAGCATGAAACCGCCGCGGGGCCAGACGTGCAGCGCGCCCGTGGCCAGGCGGAACCGCCCGCCAGGCCCGGCCGGGATCGACAGTTCCTTGTAACTGTGCGGCAACTGGGACTCGGCCGGCGATATATAAGAGTCCGCGCTGAAAGCGCGCCGCAAGCGCGAGCCGGCCCCGTCCGCGGCGATCAAAGGGCTATGAGAAATAGTGTATGTGTTTGAATTATCGTGGTTTCTTACTGTCAGCCCACCGCTTTTCGGCGCATAGTCCACGACTTCCTGGCTAAACTGCATGGCGACGCCGTGGCGCTCGCAGGCAGCCGCGACCAGCAGCCGATTCAGCCCGGCACGAGATACCGAGTAAATCTGCTCGTCCACACGCTGGCCGTAAGGCTGAAGTTCCGTGGCCCCGTTCTCCTTGTGGATCAGCCGGCCGCGCATCGGCAACAGCAGCGGCTCGACCTCCGCCAGCAGCCCGGCGTGCCGGAGGGCACGCATCCCGCGTGCCGACATGGCCAGGTTGATCGAACGGCCGGCGGAAGGTCTCGAGTAGCGGGGGTCCTGCTGACGTTCGTAGACGTTGCTTGTGATTCCGCGCCTGGCGAACATTATCGACAGGAGACTGCCGCAGAGCCCCGCACCGATGATGTTCACGGATCCGTCACGCATCGAGTGCGATGCCGAGGCGCTGCACGAACTCGTAGACATCCTCGTAGCTGTTATACAGCGGCACGGGCGCCACGCGAATGACGTTCGGCTCACGCCAGTCGGCGATGACGTTCTGCTCTTCCAGCGATTCGAACACGCGGCGCGCGTCACGCGTGCGATCGACTACCTGCAGTGAAAGCTGGCAGCCGCGCGCATTTTCCGGCGTGATGGAAAGCACCCGGCCGCCAAACCGCTGCTGCAGGGATTCCGCAAGGTATGACGTCAGCCGCTCGGATTTCATGCGGAGCCGATGCATGCCGGCGCGGTGAAAAATCTGCAGCGAAGCGAGGAGCGGTGCAAACGACAGGATCGGTGGGTTGCTGAGCTGCCAGTGCTCCGCTCCGCGCGCCGGGGTGAAGTTTGCCGCCATCTGAAAACGCGTCGCTTCGTCGTGGCCCCACCAGCCGAGCAATCGTGGTGTCGAGGCGTCACCCAGGTTCCGCTCGTGCACGAATGCCCCGGCGATGGCGCCGGGGCCGGCGTTCAGGTACTTGTAGCTGCACCACACGGCGAAATCCGGTGCCCAATCGTGCAGTTCGAGCGGCACGTTGCCGATCGCGTGGGCCAGGTCGAGGCCGATGCGGCAGCCGGCATCGTTGGCCAGCCGGCACAGTTCCGGCATGTCGAGTACCTGTCCGCTGTAATACTGCACGCCGGGCAGGAGCATCAGCGCAATGCTGTGGCCGTGATCGGCGAGGAGCCGGGCCAGGTCGCCGGATTTCAGCTCATGTTCGCCTTCACGCGGCTGCCATTCGATCAGGTCCGTACGCGGATCGCCGCCGTGCAACTGTAGCTGCGACATTACCGCAAAGCGATCCGAGGGAAACGCCGTCGATTCGATCAGGATCTTCCGGCGCTCGCGCGTAGGCCGGTAGAAACTGGTCATCATCAGGTGCAGGTTGACCGTCAGCGTATTCATGCTTACCACTTCCTGCGGGCGGGCACCGGTCAGTTCGGCAATGCCGTCAGTCGCCTGGCGATGGTACGGCAGCCATGGGCGGCGTCCCTGCAAGTGCCCCAGCACTGCCAGCCTGCCCCAGTCTTCGAGTTCCTCGTCCACAAGGCGCACCGCGAGCCTCGGCTGCAGCCCCAGCGAATTGCCGCACAGGTAGATGCAGGAGTTGCTGTGCCGCGCATCCGGAAAATTGAACTCATCGCGAAAACTGCGCAACGGATCT
>JAKEGN010000164.1 GCA_022615525.1 Woeseiaceae bacterium | reverse complement strand
CTTTCCCGTCGTCCCGGGTTCGGCGTCGGCGGCCTGTTCGGCCATCATTGCCGTTTGCCAATAAGATGCTCGACCGGGCCTTTTGGATTGCTGCGGAAGGAAAAAGTTTGTGTGATAAGCCGGAACTGCCGGCGCGCTGGGGTCAGCCGGGTTTGACAGACCGGATACAAATCATGCCGTGGTCCTCGAATGCGGCGTCCACATGCATGCCGAGATCCTGCAGGAGGCCGATAACGCGACGGTAATCCAGTCGGAGTTTCCGGTATTGGCTCACCTCAAGTTTCCAGTCGTCCCCGTCGCGGGTTTGCAGGATGTCACGGACCTCGACGGCGTCCTCACGATACTGCAGGAAGCAGGTAAAAATCCGGTCGGCGTTGCTGCGCACGGGAATGAACTGTTCCTGGCCATGCGGCGGGCTGGTGCTGTAGTCCCGCAGCGACGCGACGAACGCGCCTCCCGGCAGCAGGCTGTCCACGACATCCTCAAGCAGTGTCCGCACCGCGTCCCAGTCCGGCAGATGAACCAGCGTATCGCCCATGCACAGCACCGCTTGCGGGTGCTCGTCCAGGTAATTCCTGAAATGCAGGATATTGTCGCGCACGGTTGTGATCGGAAGATTCGCGGCGCGGCCCTGCAATTCGGTCAGCAGCTCATCGCAGAAGTCCACAGCGATGACCCGAAAGCCTGCCTCGGCAAGCGGTATGGAGTGACATCCCGGACCGCAGCCCAGGTCGACGGCCAGCGCGCCTGATCCGGATTGCAGGCCGAGCGACTCGAGCAGCGCGGCGTTGCGTCGGCAGATAACGCCGAAATCACCGATGATCCATGAATAGACGGAGCCCAGCATCCGGTCGTAGTGATCCTGCACGGATTTCATGCTGGTCGTGGCGGCGGTCATGCACGAATGATACCCGGCCAGCGACCGCGGGTCCTGCCGAGTCAGGACACCGCAGCGGCTGAGTAGGCGGTCCGGCCGCTTATAGGAAGTACTGGGACAGAAACGGATTCATGAGCCGGTTGTCGGGGTCGAGCTGCCTTCTTATTTTTCGAAAGAAAGCCAGCCTGGAGCCAAACACGTTGGTCGCATGCTCCGGCAGCACGCCGCGCGTCTGGTTGAAGAATGCACCGCCGCCCCAGTGCTGGGCGAATTCCGCGAAATCGATGACGAAGTCCTCCCAACCTCGCGACTGGGTGGAGACGGCGCTCAACGCAAACATGGGCTCGTCAAATGCCGGCGACAGTAGTGCGCTGTTGTCGCGGCTCATACGGTAACCCACCGTGGGCATGTCGCAGCGGAAATCGTTCTCCCGTTGCAGTTTCGAACAGAAATCGATGTAGGCCTCGACGACCAGGCCGAAGTCGGTGGCCGGGAAAATCCACGTCGAGTAGTTCAGCCGAGTCGCTGCGCCACCTGACGCTCCGTTGGCGGTCGCATTGCTGCCGGAACTTACCAGGCGGTTATTGACCATTGCCTGCGTAATAGTGCTGATTTCATCGATCATGCGGTTACGAATACCGGAAATCGGAACCACTTTGCTCAGGGACTTGAATACATTCGGCAGGACTGTACTTTCGCTCCAATCCTTTATGCGCCAGGGTATGGCCCGGGTTGCCACGACCTCCGGGCTGTAGCGGCGCAGATCTAGATAAACGCGATCGCGGAACGGCAACAGGTAAAACTTGATGCCGATATCGGTGCGCGACAGGTTCTCCGCCGCCTTCGAGAACTGATACACCGTGCAGCGTCGATGCGTCGCGGAGAACGGCGTAACCGGCCGGACGCGGAGCACGGCTTCATAAATGATGCCGAGCATGCCGTAGCTCAGTCGCACCGCATTCATCAGGTTTTTCTGGTCGTGACTGACCTGCAGTATCTTGCCGTCGGCGGTAACAAGTTTCACGCTCAGGACCTGCGTTCCGAAGTAAGCGCCGTCGTTGCCGATGCCAGGGCCGGTACATCCGCCGGCGATGGCTCCACCGACCGTCCGATTCAGCTGGTCGTGGCAGCCGGCCAGCTCGAGACCATGCTCGGCAAGAGCCCTGGCAAGATCTCCAATACGGACTCCGGCCTCCACCGCCACGGTGTCATTGTAGGCATCGATATTGAGAATCCTGTTGTAGGCCGTCATGTCGATGACAGTACCGAGCGCGGCCGTTGCGCACTCCGTCGAAGAACTGCCAGCTCCGCGCGGCCTGAACGGTCGTGCATATGGCGATGCCGGGCTCAGGCACTGACGAAGCTCCGGCAAGGATGCGGGACGAACGACGGTCGTCTCGGTCGGCTTGCGCAACTGGAAGCGTCCGGAGCGCCTGAGACTTTCTGCGGTAACTGACATGGATGTCTCCAGAACTCAGAGCCATTCCGGTTACAGTATTCGCGAGAAACTTGAGGCGTGGATGTCAGGCAGACGGCCTGGAGCAGAACAGGACTGCTCGGACGGCGGATCGTACTGGCAACCCCGCTGTCATAGGTTTCCCCTTAGACCGGTGGCTTTGCGGCCCTTTCTTTCGAAAGGTGTGCCTTTTTCAAAACGAGCTGGCATCGTTGCACAGGTCGAAAGTGACTGTCAATTGCGACAGTCAGAGGGTCGCGGATTCTGTCAAATCCGTCGCTGACTACGGGTAGAATCGTTGCGCAGATACTCAGAGGCGCGATGCTTCGCCGTATTGTTACAACGTGATTCGATTCGGCAACGCGGGAGAGAATCGACGCG
>JAKEGN010000163.1 GCA_022615525.1 Woeseiaceae bacterium | reverse complement strand
GTCCCAGGTCACGGCAATGCGCCCGCAACCCGGCGCTGCAATACGCCGCATCCATCACACGTTGCAGTAATCCAGCGCATTGCGTAGCATCCATTCCGGGCATCCGATGTTCGTCTCGATAACTCGCATCCTGCCAGAAATGGCGACGCCCAAACCCGATTCTTGGGGCAATAATTCAACCTCGTATGCGGGGTTTTGCAATTGCCTCAATTGCCTCACATTTCAGGTGTAGTGATGAGTGACACCGCGCGTTGTTGTCTCCGGTGAGACGCAATGATCGGTTCATGGTTCTACTGGATAGGAGAAACCGGAAGTGAGAAAGAAATCGAAATCACTGCTGTGCGCAGTGTTGGCGGCTAGCGCGAGTCTGATCACACCCGTTGCGCTGGCGGAATACAAACTCTACGACCAGGACGGCACCAGGCTGACGTTTAATGCTGACCTGACTGTCGCTGGATTTCTCAACAAGGACTCCTGGTTCGGCGAATCCGAATCGTTCCTGGGAGAGAACACGGACAGCTGGTTGGAGCTGGGCTTCGAGCCGCAAATCTCCTTAGAGGCGCCCCTCGGCAAGGGCACCTTCTTCGGCAAGCTGAGCGCCGTCTTCACGGACACTTTCGGAGATGACGCCAGCGGGCTGACGATCGGTGCAGACGATACCCATGATACGAGCATCGAGCAGGGGCATATTGGATGGAAGGTGAGTGATCTCTTCTCCGGCCTTGAAGACGACAGCTTTTCCATCGCAATCGGCCGCCAGGATTACAGCATCGGTACCGGATTGCTTATTAACGACGGGGGCGGCGACGGCGGCAATCGTGGCGGCTGGTATCTCGGGATGCGCAAGGCATTCAAGAATTCCGCCATCGCCCGCATTGCGAGCAAGGAACTGCTGGCGGAGGCCTTCTATCTCGAAAATCAGCCTCGCGCGGGCGGGGTTGAGGGTGACGTCGCGGGGGGAAACATCGAGTATCACTTCGGCGACGCCCTGACCCTGGGGGGAACCTATCTGCTGGCAGACGCGAATATTTCCGGCATGGACACGCTCGATGTCTACTCGGGTCGCGCCACCTGGATACCCATCGCCGGTTTCACCCTGAGCGGGGAGTATGTCTACCAGGAAAGCGACGAGATCGAGGCGAATGGCTGGTACGCGCAGGCAGCCTATGAGGCCAAGGGACTGCCGTGGACCCCAGTGTTCAGCTACCGCTACGCGACGTTCGACGGCGATGATCCCGACACGGCAACCGATGAAAATTTCCGCTCGATCGCTTACGGCTACACCGACTACGGAAGCTGGTACCAGGGAGAGATCACCGGGAATTACCCGCTTGGCAACGGCAACCTGACCAGTCACCTGCTCAGGGCGAAGATGAAGGCGAGCGAGAAAGTCACGCTCAATCTGATGTATTACAACTTTTCGCTCGTCGAACCTTCCACACTTGGTACGGGCGTGAGCAGCGACGACTGGGGCGACGAAGTTGATTTCATCGTCGACTGGCAGGCAACCGACAAGATCTACGTTATCGGGGTTGCCGCCGTGCTGTTTCCGGGTGATGCGGCGAAACAGTGGGTGGGCGGAGACGACAACTGGCTTTACTCCATGCTCTATGCATCCTATGCGTTTTGAAGCACCGGCCTGATTTCAGGCCGGCACGATCATCAGCGTAAGGTTTCGTTTTTCCATAGGAGATTGAAAAATGCGCAAGTTGGGTGTCCATTCCGAGGTTGGAAAACTGCGAACCGTCATGGTGTGCCGGCCAGGCCTGGCGCATCAGCGCCTGACACCGGGCAACTGCAATGATCTGCTGTACGACGACGTCATCTGGGTGCACGAGGCGCAGAAGGATCACTACGACTTCGTGCTCAAGATGCAGGAGCGTGGCGTCGAGGTGCTCGAACTCCACGACATGCTCGCCGAGACGCTCGACGTGCCGGAAGGACGCCGCTTCGTGCTCGATCGCCGCGTGACGGCGAATGCCTTTGGCCCGCTCACGGCCAACCTGCTGCGCCCCTGGCTCAATGAAATGCCGGCCAAGCTGCTCGCCACGCACCTGATCGGCGGCATCGCGGTCTCCGACCTGCCGGAAGTGCCCAGCAAGAATTTTCTCGCGGAAAACTTCGGCGAATCGGAATTCATTCTGCCGCCGATCCCGAACACGCTGTTCCAGCGCGACCCCTCCTGCTGGATCTACAACGGCGTCACTGTCAATCCGATGTTCTGGCCCGCGCGCCAGCCGGAGACGCTGCTGCAACGTGCCGTCTACAAGTTCAACCCGATGTTCGCGGGTGGCGACTTCCGCATCTGGTGGGGCGATTCCGACGAGAACTTCACGGGCGCCTCGATGGAGGGCGGCGATGTCATGCCCATTGGCAAGGGAGTGGTCCTGATCGGCATGGGCGAGCGCACCACCCGGCAGGCGGTAGCGCAAGTGGCACTCGAACTTTTCAAGCACGGCGGCGCGACACGCGTGATCGCCTGCCAGATGCCAAAGAGCCGCGCAGCGATGCATCTCGACACCGTGTTCACCTTCCTCGACCGCGACGCCGTCACGGTGTTTCGCGAAGTGGCGGACCAGGTCCGCTGCCACAGCCTCTACCCGAAGGATGATGGCAGCGGCATCGAGGTGCGCACGGAAGGCAAGCATCTGCTCGATGTCGTCAAGGAAGCCCTGGGGTTGCCGGAACTTCGCGTCATCGGCACCGGCGGGAATTCCTTCGAGGCCGAGCGCGAGCAATGGGACGACGGCAACAACGTCGTTGCGCTGGAGCCCGGCGTGGTCGTCGCCTACGACCGCAACGCCCACACCAACACGCTGATGCGCAAGGCTGGCATCGAGGTCATCACCATCCGCGGCGCCGAACTCGGCCGCGGGCGCGGCGGCGGCCACTGCATGACTTGCCCGATCTCGCGCGACCCGGCGTATTGAGCCTGATCAACCCTTATCTATTCCATATTCGCAGAGGAGTAAGTTTTCATGAGCTTCAATCTTCGCAACCGCTCGCTGCTGACCGTGCAGGATTACACCCAGCAGGAATTCAAGTACCTGCTCGACCTCGCGCGCGACCTCAAGCGCGCCAAGTACGCGCGCACCGAGCAGGAGCACCTCAAGGGCAAGGAGGT
>JAKEGN010000162.1 GCA_022615525.1 Woeseiaceae bacterium | reverse complement strand
TGCTGGTGCGAGCGCCGAGCGACGATGCGCTGCGGGCGCTCACCGCGCACAAGGAGCAGATTCTCGAGGAGCTCAATGTCAAGAATATCGAGTTCATCGCGCGCGATGCCGGACTGGTCTCGTACAGGATCAAGCCGAACCTGCCGCGCATCGGCAAGCTCTACGGCAAACAGATTCCGGAGATCCGACGGGCACTCGAGCAGGCCGACGGGGCGGCCATTGCGGGTGCCGCGGGGCGCGGAGAGCGCTTCGTAATCACCGTGCCTTCCGGGGAGATAACCCTCGGCGGCGACGACGTGCTTATCGAAACCGGCGCTGCCGAGGGCTACGCCTGCGCGGAGGATGCGGGTTACCTGACCGCACTCGACACCAGCGAAACAGAAGCGCTGGTGCGAGAGGGTCTCGCGCGCGAATTGATCAGGACAGTGCAGGACGCGAGGAAACAGGCAGGGCTCGAGGTCTCCGACAGGATAACGCTTGGTATCAGCGGTTCGGCCGCTGTGCAGGCGGCGCTGGAGGAATATCGCCGCTACCTGATGGCCGAGACCCTGGCCACCGACTGGGCCGTCGGCCAGGCGAGTCCCCTGTTCCGCGAACAGCGGCGGCTGGACGACGAGAGCTGGACCATCGAGTTCAGCAAGGCCGCGACGAGCTGACCCGATAAGCTCAACGCCGGCACCGGCGCTTGCCAACTATTCCGAACTTCTGCTATAAGAATTCGACGCAGGTGCTTGAAAGACCACAGAGTAGAGAGGGACATTCTGGCGGTTCGTCCGCGGGTTGCAGGAGGCGACCGACTCAAAAAGCGTAAGAAGCCGCGGAGAGGTAACAAAAGCGGCGTGTCAAAAATAAAAACGCTGGAGTGGATATGTCCAACCACGTCGATAGCCTTTTCGCGGCCGTATCCGCGCTGGCCAGTCATGGCAATATAAAACAACGGCTTATGCTTGCTTACGAGCAGCACATCGCCGGCATCGAGAGTGACGATCTGCCTTTGCACCTGTCCGGGACCCTGTCCGGGCTGCGCGAGCGGATGACCTGTGTCGAGCCCATAAACGGCGAAGGCCCGGTGTGTGCCTCCGTACGCAAGATGTCGATAGACGAAGCCTGCGAGTGTGCCGCTATGGTGGTGCGCCTTTATGGAGACATGATTCGTTACCACGACGACGCCCAGGAGATGCTGCCCCTGCAGCTGAATGGCCACGCAACGGCGAAACAGCTTGTGCCGCCATTCCTGGTCAAGTCCGGCAGGCTGCGCTCGGGCTGAGGCCGGCCGCGTGCCGGAGGGCCCGACAATGGCACAGGTGCATCACGGCGCGTCGCTGTCGCGGACCGGGTAGTACACGTAGGTAATCAGCTCGGCTTCGGCGGTGCGGGTCGGGTCGCTGACATAGGACTCCCAGGCATCGCCGTTACGCGCAATGCCATAGGCGGCGAGGTAAGCGGCAATCTTGTCGTGGGTCTGGCCGAGCGACAGGTATGAGCCGACATGCCTCACCCTGATGGCCGGTCCCGCGTACGTCTTGCCGAGCAAGACGCCCTGTGAATTTCGCGGCGTCTCATCGGTAATGCCGTGCACCGGGATCGCCGCGTCGAAAGCCAGATCCTGGCCGCGGTACCCGCGGCTGATCGAAATGGCGGGACCGGCCTCGGTCAAGCCGTTGCGGTCGATGAAATTCAATACCCGGAAATACGCATCTCCCATGGATTCCGAAATTGCGGCGGCCAGCGGAATGCTGGTCGTGCTCAGGTAGGCAATGTCCTGCGCGTCCACGACGATTGTTTCGATTTCCGTGTCACTGAAGTCCGTGCGTGGCAATCGTTCCGCCATCGACTTGAGATTCCTGAGTCCCGACTCGTAATCCCCGCCGACGATGTTGTCCAGCATCAGTCCCACGTACCGTCCGAGCAGATTCATGCCGAAGCCCGCATCGAAAGACCACAGGACCGTTGTTCCGGCAACCGAGGGACGCAAAGCAAAAGTCACTGTCGCGCTGCCCTGGCCGCCCAGCTCGAGCTCGCTGACCACTTTTTCATAGGGAACACTCTCCGTGATGCGCTGGGAGCCCTGACCGACGATATCGCCGTCCCATTCGAGGGTGGCGCCGACGCCGCGCCGCGCTCCGCCGATCTCGAATCGTGCGTTGGGATCCGATTCCTGCCACGGCGACCACTTGGCGACCTGCCGAAAATCATTGACCAGGGCAAAAATCGTGGCTGCCGGCGCATCGATAAGGATTTCGCGTTCGACATGCGCACGCGACGGCAGAAAGATGCCGACGGCCAACACCAACAACAAGATGCCACCGACACCGATCAGTACCTTTCTTGCGAGCTGCATTCTTGCTTTCCGGGATGCATGGATGCGGAAAACGCTCACATTGCGTCAGTCGCTCTGCCAGTGCAAGCGGCACTTTGCAATGCTGTCAGTAGCAGAGGCGGGCGCCCTTCGGCACAATGACCGGCTTGAGGTTAGCGGTGCGACAGCGTGGAAAACGAAGCTAGTTCAGAGCAACCAATCGGCGTATTCGATTCCGGCGTTGGCGGATTGACCGTACTGAAAGCCATTCGCGAGCGACTGCCGGATGAACACCTCGTTTACCTCGGCGACACGGCCAGGTTGCCGTACGGAACGAAAAGCCCGGCGTCCGTTTTGCGTTACGCGATGCAGGCGACCGCGCACCTGAGATCGCGCGGTGTGAAAATGCTCGTTATCGCCTGCAATACGGCGTCGGCGGTGGCCCTCGATGATTTGCAGCGGGCATTGGCACCCTTGCCGGTCATCGGCGTGGTGGAGCCAGGCGCCAGGGCAGCGATTGCCGCACGCCCTGCGGCCAGGCACCTCGTGCTGGCAACCGAGGCCACGGTCAGGCTCGGCGCCTATGGCAAGGCCATTCGACGGCTGGATCCGCAGGCCTCGGTCAGGGAGCTGGCCTGTGAACTGATGGTGGCCCAGGCAGAGGAGGGTTGGACGAGCGGCGACATAGCGACGGCCATAGTCAGGGAATATCTCAGGCCGATGATTACCGGTTCCGGCGCTTACCAGCCGGAATCGCTGATCCTCGGCTGCACCCATTTCCCGATACTCGGCGACGCCATCCGCAGCGTCGTTTCGCCGCAGGTCTCCATCACCGATTCTGCGGGCACGACGGCTGCGGTGGTGGCCAGCGAACTGCTTGCACGCGGCCTCAACAGAACGCCGGCGGAACCTGCGCGGCTGCAACTCCTCGCGACCGATGGCGCGACCCGGTTTGCGCGCGTCGGCGGCACTTTCCTCGGCGAACAGCTGGCTGCCGGGGACATCGAGCTCGTCGATCTGTGAGATAATCCGTGCAAATCTGATTCAAGGCGGGAACCCCTCGTGAACCTGAAGACCTGTCTGCGCCTGACGGGCGCTGCCTTATTGGGAGTTTTGCTTCTGGCTGGCTGTGGCCAGTCCGGCCCCGAAGTCGCGGTTACGGACGTTGCATCCGGCCCGCCGGCCGAAGTCCAGCCACGGCCGGACATCTACGCCGAAGTCGCCCTCGTTTCCGACCTGTCGGGGCTGAGTACGGAGGAGCGCAAAATGTTGGTGCTGATGATCGAAGCATCGCAAGTCATGGACGGCCTCTTCTGGCGGCAGGCTTTCGGTGACAATTACCAGGAATGGCTGGCCGGCATCGGTGTAGCCGAACAGCGGCAATTTGCCGAGCTTAACTACGGCCCCTGGGACCGGCTGGACGGCGACAAGCCCTTCATGCCCGGCTTCGTCACGAAGCCGCCGGGCGCAAATTTTTATCCTGCCGACGTGACGCGAGAAGAGTTCGAAGCCGCAGAACTCGATGACAAGACCGGGCTGTACTCGCTGGTCCGCCGTAATGAGTCCGGGGCCTTGTACACAGTGCCGTACCATGTCGCGTATGCGCCGGAACTGCAGAAAGCAGCCGAGCTGCTGCGCGCCGCCGCCGGGCTCAGTGAGCACGAGGGTTTTGCGAACTATCTGCGAATGCGCGCCGATGCATTGCTGAGC
Organism: Woeseiaceae bacterium; assembly: GCA_022615525.1. Taxonomy (GTDB): domain Bacteria; phylum Pseudomonadota; class Gammaproteobacteria; order Steroidobacterales; family Woeseiaceae; genus JAKEGN01. Next base: position 660 of record JAKEGN010000162.1, on the reverse strand, counting down.
GACGATTTTCAGGCCAGTGACATGGCCTGGATGGACGTCAAGTCGAACCGCCTGGAACTCGTCATCGGGCCGATCGAAACCTACGAGGACCAGTTTTTCGGTTATCGCAGCGCATACGAGTCCTACGTACTCATCAAGGACATGGAGTGGAGCGAACGGCTGGCGCGGTTCGCCGAGTTCCTTCCGGAGCTTCAGCGCGGCTTGCCGGTGGATGACGCTTACAAGGCAGAAACTCCGGGTACGGATTCGGACCTGAATGCCTACGATGTCGTGTACTACGCTGGCCACAGCAACGCAGGATCAAAGACGATCGCGATCAACCTGCCGAACGATGAAGTCGTGCAGCTGCAAAAGGGCACGCGGTGTTTGCAGCTGAAGAACGCGATGCAGGCGAAGTTCGAAAAAATACTCGAGCCCATCGCCGATGTATTGATCGACAGCTCACAACGGCGGCACGTGGACTTCGATTCATTCTTTGCCAATACGATGTTCCACGAGGTCGCACACGGGCTTGGCATCAAGAACACGGTAGACGGCAAGGGAACCGTTCGCGAAGCACTGCTCGATACCGCATCCAGCATGGAAGAGGGCAAAGCGGACATACTCGGCCTCTATATGATTACGAAGTTGCACGAGGCCGGAGAACTGGGCGAGATCGAC
>JAKEGN010000161.1 GCA_022615525.1 Woeseiaceae bacterium | reverse complement strand
GTACAGCCGACGCGCGCTGCGGTACTCGAAGGCCGTGCTGCGGGCACGTTCTATCACTACAACGGAATACAGGCGTGGCAGGTCAACAGCGACGGGACAGTCAACAATGTCTATGCGTAGATTGATTCTCGTCGCCCTCGTCGCCGGCAGCGCTCTCGCCGAGGAAAGCCCGAATCTGGGTGCAGCGGTATCTGCAGCGGACCTTGCGCTCGTCGATTACACGGTACTGCCGGATGGCAGCGGTTTGCCTACCGGCTCCGCCAACGCGCAGCAAGGCGCCGCCGTGTACGTACAGAATTGCCTCGCTTGCCATGGCGAGGGCGGCAAGGACGGCCTGAATGACAGGCTCGCCGGCGGCCAGGGTTCATTGTTGACCGACAAACCCTTGCGCACCGTCGGGAGTTTCTGGCCCTATGCGACAACCCTGTTCGATTACGTCCGCCGAGCGATGCCCTACCAGGCGCCAGGCAGCCTGAGCAACGACGAGGTTTATGCGGTCACCGCGTACGTTTTGTTCCTGAACGGCATTGTCGCCGAGGATGCAGACATCAACGCGGAGACCCTGCCGAAAGTCATCATGCCGAACGCCGGCAACGTCGTCTGGCAAATTCGGGGACAGTGACCGAACTCAGATCAAAAAGGTGCCGGATCACTGCTGTCCCAATTGAGCTCAGGACAGTCACAGGCCTCCCCCCGACTGCCGTGCCCTGCTCAGTCGCTAAATAAACCTGGCACCTTTTTCGAACTCCGGTCAGGCGTCGCGGATCGCGCGCATCACCAGGTTTTCCAGCAGCGGGATCTTGAACTGGTTGTAATTGAGCGGTATTGCGCCACGAGATGCCGATCCCCCGGCGAGTTTCGCGGTATCGGCATTTTTCGCGCTGCCTTTGACGACGTTCTCGACGACGCTCAACCGCCGCGGTACGCACTCGACGCCACCGGCCACGATACGAATGTCTTCGATGGTGCCACCGGATACGCGCATTGCCGCCGCGATATTGACCAGCGCGAAGTCCCAGGTCTTGCGGTCCGCCACTTTCTCAAAATAGAACGTGGCATTGGCCCAGGTGTTCGGGATGCGGATCGCCGTGAGGATGTCATCGGCCTGCAGCACGGTCATGCGTTCGATATCGACCTGCGGACCGATAAAAAAGTCCTCCGCAGCCACCACGCGTTCACCGTCGGCATTCTGGATGACCATGCTGGCATCGAGAGCGACCAGCGCAGGGGCGGTATCCGACGGGGATACGGCGACACAGCGGTCCGCACCGAACAGGCAATGCTCGCGGTTCATGCCCTGTGGCGTGTCGGCGTAACAGGTACTGCCGCCGGCTCGATAGCAGTCCATGCCGCCACGGTAATACCAGCAGCGCGCATCCTGCGACACGTTGCCACCGATGGTTCCGACGTTCCTGATCTGCGGACTCGCAACCCTGCTCGCCGCCCCGGCAAGCAAAGCGAATTTCTCGCGGATGAGCGAACTCTCTTCGATCTCGGTCAGGGTCGTCAGGGCGCCGATCTCCAGGCCATCGGCCGTTTCGCGTATGCCTTTCATTTCGGCTATGCGTGTCAGGTCGATGACGGCCTTGGTTCTCTTGGCTCGGTCCTTCAGCCAGTCCAGGCTGTCCTGTCCCCCCGCCACCTTCCAGCCATCGGCGCCGTAGCGCTCGACGAGATCAAGCGCGCCGGACAGGTCCGTCGGCTGGAAGAGTTCGAACATTGGCATCATATCTTTTGACATTGTTGCCTCCTGCTCAAAACGTCGCGACTTGCAACGGCTTGTGTGACTGCGGGCGCCCGGACACTGCGTTCACAATCATGTCCGCTACGATCGGAGTTCGATTGAAGTAGTGGCCGCCCAAGGCATCGGAGATGGCACAGACAAGTGCGGAAGCCGCGCATCCCATGACCGGCTCGCCCATGCCCCGTGTACCCAGCGGGCTTTGCGGATCCGCGATATCGACTGCGCCCCACTCCATGGTCGCCGGCACATCGAGATACGAGGGCGGTTTCGCCTGGTAAAAACCAACGTTTGCGGCGACGCCGTTTTGCGGGTCATAGACGATGCGTTCTTTGCTCGCCAGTCCGATGCCCATGACTGCTCCGCCCTTGATCTGCGTCGCCAGTCCCATCGGATGGATTACGGTGCCGCAATCGATCGCCCCCGCGTAGTCGAGGATCTCGAACGTTCCGGTTTCGGTGTCCAGCTCGATCATCATGAAACCGGTGGCGAGCGCGGGCGGTACGCCGTTGATTTCGTAGTTGTCCTTGGCGACACCGATCAGGCCCGAGCCTGCGAGCGCCGCCGTCGAGGCCGTCGTCATCGGATTGATATCGGCGGGCGGCTCGCTGCCATCGAACTTGCCAGCCATTTCGATCGCTTTCTGCGCGGCCTCGGCGTAGGTCATTTTCGCCGCGCCATCCGCCTTCGACCTGACGACTTCATCACCCAGTTCGTAATCGTCCGGACTCCCGCCATGGGTAGCGGCCGCAATCTCGAGCAACTTGTTCTTCGCGTCGACGGCTGCCGCGTGGTAGCTGCGCCCCATCGTGAACGACGTATTGCTCCCGACCTGCATGAAGTTCCAGGGGAGTTGCTTGCGCGAGTCGCCTCGTTCGATTACGCAATGCTCCCAGTCATAGTTCAGCACTTCCGCCGCGATCCTCGCGGTTGCTGCATAGGAATAGGTGCCGAGATTTCCGACGCCGGAATGTATGTGCAGGATCCCGTCCGGCGTAATGCGTACGAGTCCGTCGAAACCCGCGAATCCCGCCGAGTGATATGCCTGCCCTACGCCCACACCGATGACTTTGCTGCCTTTACGCTCGCGGCTGCGCTTGCTCTTTTCGTTCCAGCCGAATTTCTCGGCTCCTATGGTGAGGCATTCCCTTTGATAGGCGCTGGTCACCGGATTCTGGTGCCCGTCGAAGAGGGAGTCGTTGTCCGGCGCGTTGATCTTGCGAATTTCGACCCGGTCGATGCCGAGTTCAGCGGCCGCACGGTCGAGGAACGGCTCGAACGCACAGGCGATCTGGTTCTCGCCCGGACCGCGTTGCGGTCCTCCCGGTGGCGTGTTGGTCAGTACCGGCAGCCCCCTGTAGCGCATGGCGTTCGGCTGGTAGCAGATTGACACGGCTCCGGGCGCGTCCGTGAAGTCCCAGAATCCGCTGTTCGGTCCGTTCGACTGTACGAGGTAAAGGTCCACCGCGTTGACTTTGCCGTTTTTTGCAAATCCGATACGCGCCCGGCCCTGGAAACCTGCGCGGTTGGAACCGAGGTAGTACTCCTCCGCGCGGGTCACGCGCAGCATAACCGGGCGGCCGATCTTTTTCGACATGTACGCCGGCAACGCCATGAGCGCATAAGGCGCACCCTTGGAGCCGAAGCCGCCGCCGCAGAATTCCGCAATGTAGACCAGGTCCTTCGAATCGATGCCGATCAGACCGGCAAGGCCCGGCATGAAGAAGCTCTGGCTTTGCGAGGACCCGTAGACAAAGCACTTGCCGTTCTCCCAGTACGACATGGCCGTCCGGGGTTCCATAGAATGATGTGAGTTGCTGGCCGTGACAAAGGTTTCGTCGTAGACGACTGCCGATTTTTCGAACTCGGCCTCGAGGTCGCCGTAGGACCATTCCACAACCGGCTGGCCGCTCATCGGCAGCTGGTTTTCCTCCACTTCGGCAAAGTCCCTGGCCGTCCATTTGACGGTCTGCAGCGGAATCTGCAGGTTCGCGACATTGCCGCCTTCGCGGGCATCCGGGCCACCCGGGTACAGGCTCTCCAGCGGATCGATGACGTACGGCAACGGTTCGTATTCGACCTTCACCTTCTCGATGGCATCCGCGGCTGTTGTCTCGTCGATTGCCGCAATCGCCAGTATCGGTTCGCCGATGAAGTGCGGCGTGTTGGTCAGTATGACTTCGTTCGCGCCCTGCCCCGGCGGCACGTCATCGGCTGTCAGCACACCGAGCACGCCTGGCATCGCCTCTGCTTCGCTGGTGTCGATGCTGGTTACCCTGGCATGCGGCATCGGGCTCAGCAGCATCTTTGCAAAGACCATGCCGTCGACACGGAAGTCCTCGGCGTATTTGGCTTTGCCGGTGACCTTGCCGCGAATGTCCGGCGGCGTGAAATCCTTTCCGAGTAGTTTGTGTGCCATGTCAGGCCCCCTGTGCCGCACGCATGACGGAATTCAGATAGTGGTCGTAGGCGCCGCAGCGGCAGAGATTGCCGGACAGCGCATGCCGGGCCTGGTCCCTGGTCGGCTTCGGGTTAGCCTCGAGCAATGCCACGGTACTCATGATCTGCCCCGGAGTACAAAAGCCGCATTGCGGTCCGAGCTCGTCGATGAAGGCCTGCTGGATCGGGTGCAGTTCACCGTTCGGCCCTTCGAGGCCCTCGATCGTCCGCACCTCGCGCTGGCCGACCATGTGCGTCAGCGTGGAGCATGAATAGACCGTGCGGCCGTCGATCACGACGGTGCAGGCGCCGCACTCGCCCCGGTCGCAACTGAGCTTGGTGCCGGTAAGTCCGAGCTTGTAGCGCAGCGTCATGGCGAGAGTCTCGTTCGGCAGCACATCCACGCGCCGGACCTTGCCGTTGATGTTGAGTGACAGCAGCCGCTCGACGGCCCCTGCTCCCGGCTGGTCCGGCGCACAGCCGGTAAGGCCGCCGAACAGGAATGCCGAAGATCCGGCGACGGCGCCCGAGGCGATAATGCCCTTGATGAATGCCCGTCTCGACGCCCGGATTCTCAACACGGATGTGCCTGGTGCGGCATCATCAACTGCGGCAATATCGCTGCCTGGAATGTAAAGGATTGGGTCTTTCATCGATGTGCACCTTGGTTAACGATTTGATGCCATGAATTTCGCTGCAAGCCGCAAATCCGATTCGTTATGAATTATTGCTCGCTGTCGATGGAAATTAATCCACCATGCGAGAAGGGCGTTGCGATTCAAAGTGAGCGGAGGAACTATAGCACTTCAGGCGGAATCGACCAGAGGTATGGCTTGCTGAGGATCGATGGAAATTTTTCGCTATAAATCCGATGCTTGGGGGCAAAGAGTGCTGGAAGGCGTCTCCTGGGACCTGCTCTGGTTTTTCGTCGGCGCAGCCCTCCTGTTTATCGTGCTGCATGCAATCTACAAGCGCCGCCTGTTGAAGGGTTCAGCGGAAAATGAGTGAACCCGCCGCACGTTACGACGCCGGCACCCGCGTCGTTCGCCATCGCCTGGCGGATCGCCTCTATCACTGGCTGATGGCCGCGGCCATGCTGGTGCTGCTCGGTACCGGCTTCCTGCCGATACTGGGCCTGCGTTTTGCCTGGGTGGATGCACACTGGATTGCCGGCGTGATCCTCATCGCGTTGGTGTTGTTTCACATCTTCAGGGCTTTATTCGTCCTGCGCTTCGCCGACATGTGGGTGGGCTGGCGGGAGTTTTGGCAATCGTTTGCTGCAACCACGAGAGAAGTTATAAGCGGTCGCAGTGCCGGGCGGCGGCTCGGCAAGTATTCGGTCGGGCAGAAAATGTTTCACCACGCGGTCGCGGTCGTCGTTCTCACGGCCTGCGTCACCGGCGTCATCATGATGGTCGGTGTCGATTCGCCGTTCTGGGAACGCAACCCGCTGTTCATTACCGAGAAGACGCGTGGCGTCGTGTTCCTGCTGCACGGCCTTGCCGGTCTTTGCAGCATTACCATGATCATGGTCCACGTCTATTTCGCGATCCGGCCCGAGAAGCGCTACATGACGAGTTCGATGATCGGCGGCTGGATCAGCCGCAGCGAGTACGAGTCACACCATGACCCCAAATTGTGGAGCGTTGAAAAATAGAAGACGCCGCTCGATCTACAGGCACTCGAAGTCGTCGTGACCGATGGGGCGACAGAAGTCGCCACAAGCGGCCGTGACGCCTTTCCGCTGCGGCCTATTCTTCCGCCTTCAGTGACTGGTAAAGCTCGGATTGCTTTACGCGCCAGGCGTCGAACTTCGCGACCAGCGACGGGTAGTCAGGGTGTGCGTCGAGCCCGGCATAACAAAAATACGGCTTGATGCCCATGTAGTCGAATTCCCGGCGAGCGGCGGCCTCCTGCAATTGCGTGACGGCTTGGTCCAGCCGGCCTTCGGCAATCAGCAATCGGCCCCGGGGGTCGTTGATACCCCTCGATGCCTCCTCGGTCTTTATGAGTTCCACAATCGTGTCCGCTTCTGCCCTGCGGCCGGCATGGGCGAGCAGCATGGCGAACACGTCGACGTCGAAGCCGTCCATGCGCGGTCCCATCTGCTCCTCTGCGTAGCCGTACCAGAGATCCGACAGCACCGTCAGCGCATCGTCGTAGCGGCCGAGAGCGCAATAGGCCATCCAGTAGACGTCCGCACGGTCGTGGGGATCGGTTTCCGCCGCAGCCAGTTCGTCCATCATCGTCAACGCCATGTCTTCGCGGCCCTGCTGCGCGGCAATGATCATCCCCGTGCGCGGGCTTAACGCGCTGACTTTCTCGAGCTCGCCAAGGAGCGCATAGGTCTCGGCAAGACTGTAGTTGAAGGCTCTCGACTCCGGGTAGGTTTCCTTGTGCTTTTCCAGCTGCAGCGCGAACCGGGCGAACTCGTCCTTCCAGAGCCATTCCAGGGCCCGCTGCTCGCTGGCGACTTCCGGCTGCAGCTGCTCCAGCGTGGCGATTGCCTCCGCGGCGACATCGGGACGCCCGGTTTGCATCGCCGCCTGTGCAATGGAGGTCAGCACGGACACCGACAGCGGATCCAGGCTGCGCGCTTTCTCCAGAGCCTGCCACGCGCGTGCC
>JAKEGN010000160.1 GCA_022615525.1 Woeseiaceae bacterium | reverse complement strand
TCTCGATGTGTATCGGCATCCCGGCGAACTCAAAGCGGGGCAGTGGACTGTTGCTACGCAGCAGATCCTGCAGGCTGATGTCCTGGAGGGCGCCGCGTATGGCGACGTTGATCCGCTGCCACGCTCCGCCGACGCAGCAATAGGCCTCGAAGTTGCAATGGCTGTCACTGCCGCTGCACTCCGTGATCGAGACCGGCCCCTCCAGCGCGTCGATGATGCTGGCGGCGCTGATGGCCGCGGCTTCGCGCGACAGGCGGTAACCGCCGTGGGCTCCTCGTGTTGAGGTGACCAGTGCAGATTTTGCCAATAATTTCAATAACTTACTTACAGTTGGCAGGCCGATTCCGGTGGCCGCCGAAACCTCGGCGGCGCTGGCCACGCAGCCCGGCCCGCTGGCGAGGTGTCCAAGAACCACGGTTCCGTAGTCGGTCAGCTTGCTGATGCGAAGCACGGCAATTCTCCACCGTCTGAAAAGTGGACTATTTTAGTACTATTTGCTCCGGCTAGCCAATCGCGGGCTCCCGCGTCGACCGGGAATGCGGGGGATTTTGTTATGCTAGGACGTCCCCTTGAGACAAGCATCGCGCCGCCGGGCGTTGCCGGCCGGGGGCAAATCCGACACGAACCGACCTGGAGACAGCTCACGATGAATGTGAAAGACCTGAACGCGGTTGCCAAAGCCATGGTGGGCAAAGGCAAGGGAATCCTGGCAGCCGACGAAAGCAGTCCAACCATCAAGAAACGCTTCGACAGCATTGCGACCGCCTCGACGGAGGAGAACCGGCGTCGCTATCGCGAAATGCTGTTCACCGCCAAAGGGGCCGAGGCTTACATCGGCGGCGTCATACTCTACGACGAGACGATACGGCAGAGCACTTCGACGGGAGTTCCGTTCCCGAAGTACCTGAACGACCTCGGCATGATTGCCGGAATCAAGGTGGACACCGGGGCAAAGGCGCTCGCGGGTTTCCCCGGCGAATTGATAACCGAAGGCCTGGACGGTCTGCGCGACCGGCTCAAGGAGTACTACGGTATGGGCGCGCGCTTTGCCAAATGGCGAGCGGTCATCAACATCGCCAAGGGCATACCCACCGAATTCTGCCTGCGGGCCAATGCCCACGCCCTGGCGCGCTATGCGGCGCTCTGCCAGGAGGCACAAATCGTGCCGATCGTCGAACCGGAAGTGATCATGGACGGTGACCACAGCATTGCGCGTTGCGAAGAGGTCACGGCCGACGCGCTCGACATCGTGTTTGCCGAGCTGCGCGCGCACCGGGTCGCACTGGAGGGCATGGTGCTCAAACCCAACATGGTGATATCCGGCACCAAAGCGCAAAACCGCGCCGGCCCGGAGGAAGTCGCAAAAGCAACTCTGCGCTGCCTCAAGGCGCATGTCCCACCCGAAGTGCCCGGGATCGCGTTTCTCTCCGGCGGCCAGACGGCCGAGGAGGCGACCTTGCACCTCGACCTGATGAACCGCATGGGCAAGCTGCCGTGGGAGCTGTCGTTTTCCTACGGCCGGGCCCTGCAGGCACCGGCGCTGGAAGCGTGGCACGGCAAGGAAGAACGGTTCGGCGCGGGACAGAAAGCCCTGTACAAAAGAGCGAAACTCAACAGCCTTGCACATCTCGGCAAGTACAAGTCGGACATGGAAGCCGACGCTGCCTGAGCGTCGCGCAGTCCATGGCTGACACGTCGGAACAGATTATCGAGGTCAGGGACGTCGATTACTCGCGCGGCCGGCTGGAGATATTCAAGGGCCTGAATATCGACATACGGCGCGGCGACGTGACCGCCGTCATGGGCCCGAGCGGCACCGGCAAGACCACGCTGCTCCGACTGATCACCCGGCAGCTCGTACCCGACCGGGGCCGCATACTCATCGACGGCGTCGATATCGGCAAACTCAATCTGAAGGAACTGTACCGGCTGAGACGGCGTTTCGGGGTGCTGTTCCAGAACGGTGCACTGCTGACGGACTTCAGCGTGTTCGAAAACGTTGCATTTCCCCTGCGCGAACATACGAAGTTGCCCAACCGTCTGATCCGCCACGTGGTGCTGACCAAACTGCACGCGGTCGGATTGCGCGGGGCCGCCGACATGATGCCGCAGCAGTTGTCCGGCGGCATGGCGCGTCGCGTGGCGTTGGCACGGGCGATGGTGATGGATCCCGATATCCTGATTTACGACGAGCCTTTCGTCGGTCTCGACCCGATCTCGATGGGCGTGATCGTCCGCCTGGTTCGCAAGATGAACGACGCACTGGGCATCACCAGCATCCTTGTGAGCCACGACGTGCAGGAAATTGCATCCGTCGCGGACTGCTCGTACCTCATCTCGAATGGCAAGGTGGCGGCGTCCGGGAGCCCGACGGAGCTGAAGAACACGCAGTCGAAGCTGGTCCAGCAGTTCATGCACGGCATGGCGGACGGTCCGGTGGCATTTCACTTCGCGGCACCGGACTACGAAGAGCAACTTCTCGGCCGCGACGTCGAGCAATAGGCCATGTTTCGCGACCTGTACATAACATTCAAGGAATTCCTGCGCACCTTTGGCGCAATGCAGCTGTTTTTCTTAAGGCTGCTCAGTAATTCGCCAAGCATTTTCGTCAAGCGATTCAACCTGGTCGTGCACCAGGTGCACAACGCGGGCGCCCTGTCGCTGGTCATCATCATGGTGTGCGGCTTGTTCGTCGGAGGCGTTCTGGGCCTGCAGGGCCATGCCAACCTGTCGAAATTCAATGCCGAAGACTCGGTCGGTACTTTCGCGGCGTTTTCCCTGATCAAGGAACTCGGGCCGGTTATTACCGCGTTGCTGTTTGCCGGCCGCGCCGGTACCGCACTCGCCTCGGAGATCGGACTCATGAAGGCAACTGACCAGCTCGCGGCCATGGAAATGATGGCAATCAACCCGTTACGCCGGGTGCTGGTGCCACGCTTCCTCGGCGGCGTCATTGCCATGCCGCTACTGGTCGCCGTTTTCACGGTCATCGGGCTGTTCGGAGCGCACCTTGTCGCGGTAAGTCTGCTGGGCGTCGATGCCGGAGCCTTCTGGCAGCAAATGCGAAGTACCCTGGAAATGGGGGACCTCTACGAAGGCATCGTCAAGAGCATCGTATTCGGCATCGTCGCCAGCCTGTACGCAGTGTGGGAAGGCTATAATGCGATACCGACGGCCGAGGGTGTCGGGCGTGCCACCACCCGAACCGTGGTACTGACGGCAATTGCAGTACTCATACTCGATTTCATGATTACCGCCGTCTCGATCTGAGGAACTAGCATGCAACAAACACGTACAGTGGAACTGGGCACCGGACTTTTCGTGTTGCTGGGCATGGGCGCACTGTTTTTCCTGACAACGCAGACAACCGGTTCGAACAACTTCTCCGGTACGGAGACTTTCAAGGTGAGCGCCCGATTCGAGAACGTCGGCAGTCTCAAGATTCGCGCCCCGGTTGCGATGTCCGGCGTAACCATCGGACGGGTGCTGTCGGTTCGTTTCGATCCCGAGCAACTGAATGCAGAAGTCGTCTTCGAGATCGACAGCCAGTACAATCAGATTCCGGACGATTCCGATGCCAGCATACTCACGGCGGGCCTGCTCGGCAGCCAGTATATCGGTCTGCAGGCAGGCGGATCGGAAGAGTACCTGCAGGATGGCAGCGAAATCCTGTTTACCCAGTCGGCGATCGTCATTGAGAACCTGATCGGCAAGTACCTGTTCAACCAGGGCGCCGACAGCAACGAAGAGGAAGAAGAGTGAGCGGGCGTGCAATTTTAAAGTACCTACTTCCGCTGGCGCTTGCCTGGCTGTCCGCCGGCGCGCATGCCCAG
>JAKEGN010000023.1 GCA_022615525.1 Woeseiaceae bacterium | reverse complement strand
GACGAAGTAATGACAGGATTTCGTGTCGCCCTGGGAGGCGCTCAGGAGATTTACGGCATCCGGCCGGATCTGACGACGCTTGGCAAAATTGTCGGTGGCGGTATGCCGGCAGCCGCTTTCGGTGGCCGCGCAGACGTCATGAAGGAACTTGCGCCGGAGGGCCCCGTGTACCAGGCGGGCACCCTGTCGGGAAATCCGCTGGCGATGGCGGCCGGACTTGCAACTCTGGGCGCCATTAGCAAGCCAGGATTTTACCCGGCGCTGGCACAGAAGACCCGGCAGCTCGTCGACGGCCTGCGACTCTCCGCCCGCGAAGCGGGTGTGCCACTCGCCACCGAAGCAATCGGTGGCATGTTCGGGCTGGTATTTACGGCCGACGGGCCGGTGCGCTATTTCCGCCAGGTTGCCGCAGCCGACATCCACCGCTTCCGGAAGTTTTTCCACGGCATGCTTGAACAGGGTATTTACTTCGCGCCGTCGGCCTTCGAAGCCGGCTTCGTCTCGGCAGCTCACGGCGAGGAAGAGATTCGCAAGACCATCGATGCTTCGATGCGCGTTTTCAGACAGCTTTAACCGGGACCCTGTTCGACCGTTCCACGCCCTGCATCCAGCACACTGCAGACCAGTTCCAGGCGGGCCAGCGGGTCGTCGATTTCCAGGCAGGCCTGTTTTTCGGCGGCGGCGATAGGCAGTATCTCGGCGAATCGGTACGCGACCCAACCGGCATCGTCATAATGGCGTTCGAGGCCTTCGTACAGTTTTCCAAGATCGTCGAGTACGCCGGCGAGAATCCTGGCGAGTGACCGGTATTCGTCTGGCAATGGGACACCGGGGTCCTGTTCGAGAAGGTCGATCTCGCCGACGTTCAGCCCGTCCACTCGCTGCCAACTCGAGACCAGGCGAAAACGTTGTTCGCCGATTGCCGTTACGCCCAGAACACCGTCGCTCCCCTGGTACCAGTCGACGATACGCGCCAGTGTACCTATCTCCCAGGTCGTCGCAGGCCCGGTCTCGCTGCCACTGCGGATGAGCAATACGCCGAACGGTGTGGCCGACTTCAAACACATGCCAAGCATGTCCAGGTAGCGTGCTTCGAATATCCGCAGCGGCAGTGGCCCTCCCGGGTAAAGGACGGAATGTAGCGGAAACAGCGGTATGTTCACGGCGTCGGTAATCAAACGGCGCGCTTTTGCTGCAGCGCTATGGTCAGTTTCTGGCGCGCCGCGCCGAAACCGCCATTGCTCATGAACACCATCTGATCGCCCGGGAGCAGACTTCCTGACAGGGCCACTACAAGCTGGTCGTAGTCGCCGAACGAATGCAGGCGATTTCCGGCCGCGGCCAAAACCTTGTCGAATTCACCTGGCAAGTCCGCCGGCCGATACAGGAATATCAGGTCGGCATCGTCGAGTGCAGAAACGAGCGTTGCATTGTGCACGCCGAGTTTCATGGTATTCGACCGCGGTTCCAGCGCCACGACGATGCGTTGCCCCGGATGTCGCTTCCGGAGCCCGGCCAGCGTGCGGCGAATCGCGGTCGGGTGGTGTGCAAAATCGTCGTATATCGCAATGTCGGATACCGTGGCCGTGCGCTCCATTCGGCGCTTGACACCGTCGAATCGCGACAAGGCATCGACGGCTTGCGGCAGGGACACGCCTGCGGAGGCGGATGCCGCAACCGCCGCCAGTGCGTTCTCGAGATTGTGCGTTCCGCCGAGCTTCCATACGGCCTCAGCGGATTCACCGCCAGCGCGACTGATGCGGATGCGGCGTTCGCTGCTGTCCTGGAACTGGCCCGTCCAGTCCGCGCTCCCGACAGCCCCGAAGGTTTCGATCGGAGTCCAGCATCCCCTGTCAATCAGGGCATCGAGATTCTCGTCATCTGCTTTGCGTATGATCCGGCCAGACGACGGCACGGTTCGCAACAACTGGTGAAACTGCCACAGGATCGCTTCGACATCCGCATAGATGTCCGCGTGGTCGTATTCGATATTGTTGATTACCAGTGTTTGCGGTCTGTAATGGACGAATTTGGCGCGCTTGTCGAAAAACGCCGTATCGTACTCATCCGCTTCAACAACAAAAAACCTCGATTCGCCGAAACGTGCCGACTCACCAAAGTTGGCAGGTACCCCGCCGATCAGGAACCCCGGAGACAGGCCGGCATCCTGCAGAACCCATGCGAGCATGCTCGCGGTTGTGGTCTTGCCATGTGTACCGGATACAGCCAGCACATGGCGGTCCTGCAACACGTGTTCGGCCAGCCACTGCGGGCCGGAACAATAGGGAATGCGTCGGTCGAGCATGGCCTCGACTGTCGGGTTGCCGCGGCTCATGGCGTTGCCGACGACCACTGCGTCGGGAACAGGATCGAGCTGCCCCACGTCGTGCCCGTCGACTATCGTGATACCGAGCTGCTTCAGTTGCGTGCTCATGGGTGGGTATACGTTCTGGTCGCTGCCGGTAACAACGTGCCCGGCAGCTTTGGCAAGTGCAGCAATGCCGCCCATGAAGGTTCCACAAATGCCGAGTATGTGAATGTGCATGTGCGCTATGGGACCTCAGGTATCTGCCGAAAGCATCTGTTGCAAAGCCACCTGCAAGACAAATACGACCATGGCGATCGCGATGCCAGCAAACCAGTGCTGATGGATTGCGCGGGCAATGATATGGCCTTCTACCGGAACAGACCAGAATATGATCAGTGTAGCCAGGATAGCGGCAATGCGGACGCCGAGGAATGGTTGCAGCAATACGTACTCGGCGACAAACAGAAACGTCAGTATCGATCCGCAGGCGATGATTGCCGAAAGAACAGGCAAGAGCCGCTTGCCGTAGCCCGTCACAAACAGCACTCCGGAGTAGATCAGGAGCCCGACGGAACTCGACACATAGATGACGAAGTAATCCTGCCTCCCAACTGACGGCAGCAACACGTTAGCGCAGAAAATGGACAGCACCATCAGAACGACGGCCAGCAACAGGACCAGCCACGAGCCCGGGATGTGTTCCGGTCCCTTGCGCAACAGGATGATATCGAAGAATGTTTTGAGAAGAAGTTGCAGTGTTCTGTCACAATAGGTCGATGCGTTGTCGCAATCATCTCACGATAAGCAATTCAATCGAAACCCCGCCTGCGCCGCAGCATGAATGACACTGAGTTGGTCAACCTGCAGCACGACGGTTCGATTGCCGCCCTCCTGCTTG
>JAKEGN010000159.1 GCA_022615525.1 Woeseiaceae bacterium | reverse complement strand
GGCGTGCGCAGCGAATCGTTCGACCGGCAGAAAATGGAGAAGACGCTCGCAGGACTCGGCAAGAGAAGGTTTCTGCTGCACAACGTCCACGAAGACGCGCCCGTGGTTTTCAATACGCGCTGGGCCATGTCCTACCTCGCCGGCCCGCTGACCCGCGAGCAGATTTCCGCGTTGTGTTCGGCGGCGAAGCGGCAAAGCGCGGCCCCGGCACCCCCTCCGCCCGTCGCGAGGACAAGCGCGCAGCAATCCGCTCAGGAAAGCGCCGGCGATGCGCCGGTCCTCGCACCGGGAATTCACCAGGTCTACCTGCCTGCCAAGGGCGGCAACCTGGTTTACTACCCGCGCGTGATTGCCGCCGCGGAGATCGCTTTGAGCGATAGTCGCCTGAATGTCGATGAACGCCGGCCGGTGCTTGTTACGGCCGAAATCGGAGACGGTCCGTTGCCGGTCGACTGGGACAGCTCCGAGATATTGCCACTGGCGAAAGACGGACTTCTCGATGCGCCCCTGCCTGGTGCAGGATTCGCAGAGTTCCCGTCGGCCGCCGCAAGCGAAAAGAACTACCGTGACTGGGAGAAGTTGCTGATGCAGTGGCTGCGCAAAACACAGTCCGTCCGTTTGTATAGCAGCAGCAAGTACCGGATGACATCGGGGTCCGGCGAAACCGAGGGACAGTTTCGCGTACGCCTGCAACAACTCGCCAATGAAAAGCGCGACGATGCCGTAGACAAACTGCGAAAACGTTATGGCAGCAAAGCACTCGTGCTGGAAAATCGGCTGCTGCGTTCAGAGCAGGCAATCCAGCGTGAACAGCAGCAGTCGACGAAAAAGAAACTGGATACGGCGGTGTCGCTGGGGACGGCCATACTTGGCGCCTTACTGGGGCGCAAACGTCTCACGAGCTCGACAGCGAGCCGGGTTGGAACCACGATTCGCAGCGCAGGAAGCGCACAGAAAGAAGCGAGCGACGTTGCGCGGGCAAAGGAAACCGCCCAGAAGGTTCGTTCAGATCTTGAAGCACTGAACGCAGAACTGGAACGCGAAATCGACGCGCTGGAGACTGCCTTCGATGCGCAAGCCGAGGAGCTCGAGGAAGTGCTGGTGAAACCAAAGACGACGGACATACACATCGAGCTCGTCGGTCTGGCATGGCTGCCCTATAGTCGCGACACCACCGGTCGCCTCACGCCCGCCTGGTCCGCGTGACGCTGTAGCCTGAACGATCTGCCTGCGGTGCTCGCCAGTGGCTACTGGCCCAGGCACGCCCCGGCGTAAGCCATCGTCTCGCCCGCATTTTCAAGATGGCACTCGTTCTCGTAGGTAACACCGTCGAGACCGCAAACCGGCCGATAGTCGCGCGGGCAGTTGCGTCCCTGGGCCTCGCACAGACCGGCGTGCAGGATACGCGCTCCGGATCTTTCGGCGAGGCAGGCATTCCCATAGGTCTTGTCGTCCGCGCCGCAAACCGGCACAAACACCTTCGGACATGCCCGCAGGTTGCATGCGCCCTCGGTAACGGTCTCGAACCCCGCCGCCTGGGCCTTGCAGGCATTGTCGTAAGACTGGCCGTCGGGCGCACACACCGGCACGATGACTTCCGGACAGTTGCTTACATCGCATACGCCGCGACGTTGCACGGCCATGCGCGCGAGCTGTGCTTCGCAACGATTCCTGTAGGTCTGGGCATTCACACCGCAGACCGGCTCATACACGGCGGGACATTCGGAACCGGCACAGGCGCCGAGACTCGCTATCTCTGCCCCGGCCTGCTGGGCGATACAAACGTTTTCGTAAGTGTTTCCGTCAACACCGCAGACCGGCTCGAAGTCGTCCGAGCAGGTCACCTTCGCTGCCTCGCAAATTCCGTCGCCAACAATATCGACCTGCGCAGCCGTGGCGAAACAGGCGTTGCTGTAGGTGTTGCCATCGGATCCGCAGACCGGTGCATAGTCCTCGGTGCAGGCCGCGGCGTCGGGGCAAAGCCCGTAGAACGCTATTTCGACGCCTGCCTCCGCCGCGAAACACGCATTCCCGTAGGTCTTGCCATCTTCGCCGCAGACCGGATCCGACTCGCCGTCGCAAGCGGATCCTGAAGGTGGCTCGGCACAGGATCCCGTTGCGGCAATTTCGACACCGGCGGCACCCGCTACGCAATCGTTGCTGTAGGTCTTCCCGTCCACGCCGCAGACCGGGTCGTATTGCATGGTGCAGGCGACCTCACCCGACTCCGGGTGCTGTTCCTGGTGCTGCTCCTGCTCCTGCGCCGCCGCGAGTGCCACGAAGCCGCAGCCAAGGATGCCGAAGACGCATGCCAAAGCGCCTGTCAGGCAAGAAACGACGGAGTACCTGGTCATCTGCACACTCTTCCCGGAAAACGGACCGTTTGATCGAATTTGCACCCTCGGGTTCAATCGGCTGTTGCCGCCGCAGCGCTGACCGCCGGCGGTAGCGCATCCGTATTTCCCGCCCGATATTTCAGCGAAACATACTCCCTGATTCCGACCAGCTCGTATCCCTGCTCCGCGAGTCCGGGTAACTCGCGTTCGAGAAATGCCAGTGTTTCCGGATGGGGATGCCCGATGGCGATTGCAAGACCACGCGACCTCGCGAGCTGCTTCAGCCGATCGAACTCCCGTGCGATCGATTCGTCATCGCGATCGGCGTCGAGAAACACGTCGCGCCGCACCGATGGTATGCCGTTCTCTCGGGCCAGTTGCAACGCTACGCTCCGGTGTGTCGTGTAACTGTCGACGAACACCAGGTCACCACGTGCGGTGATCTCTTCCATCAGCCATTCCATGTGGCCGGGATGTTGCGTCAGCAGGCTGCCGCGATGACTGTTTACGCCGATGGCGAACGGAACGGATTCGAAACTCTCGTCAAAACTCCTGGCGAACTGCTCTCGTGTGGTATCCAGGCGAATCATCCCGGGCTCCTGATCCGCATCGTCAATGGCGGACTGCATCGGCAAGTGCAGCAATACCTCCTTGCCTGCCATCTGTGCGGCACGCGCGAGCTCACGGGCGCGTGGCGTCGAGGGCAATACGGCGCAGGCGATCGGTCCGGGAAGATTCACCGCCCTTCGGCCCGCTTCGAGTTCGTACCCGAGATCGTCGATGATAATCGCGATGCGTGGAACCGGTTCGGCATCGACCATTGCACTGAGCATTAACCCCGCGACTGCAGGGATCACCCATTTTGCTGCCCGCACAGAAATCAAACGCGGCGCCCGCGGCCTACTCTGCGCTGGACTGGAGAATCCGATGGCGGCGCAGGCGTTCGATCGCTTCGATCAGCTGTGCATCACCTTCGCGATCGACTTCGACCTGCAGGCTCGGCTCCGGGTAGTGTTCCGATCCCTCCACCACGACATCGGGCATGATGCCGGTCGCGTCGATCGACTCGCCGGATGGTGTGTAATAGCGCGACGTCGTCAGCTTGATCGCCCGGCCTTTGGACAAGGGCATCACGGTCTGCACGAGACCTTTGCCAAACGTAGTGGTGCCGACGATCAGCGCCCGGTGGTGGTCACGCAGCGCGCCGGCGACGATCTCCGACGCAGAGGCCGAGCCATTGTTGACCAGTACGACGATCGGCGCTCCATCCAGGATATCGCCGCGATGGGCGTTGCGGGTAAAGCGCGATTCCGGGGTGCGGCCGTCGGCCGACACGATGACGCCCGAATCGAGGAAGAGGTCTGACACATCGACGGCCGCATCGAGTACGCCGCCCGGATTGTTGCGCAGGTCCAGTATCAGTCCAGCCAGCATTATCCCTTGCGCGTCGTCTTCGGCTTGTTGCAGATCATCGACCGCGCGGCTCAGTTCTTCGGCAGTCGTGTCATTGAACTGGCTCACGCGGACGTATCCGTAAGCCGGCTCGAGCAGTTCGTGGCGCACGCTTGCCGTCTGTATGTTCTCCCGTCGCAAACTGAAAACGTGCGCTTCGTCTTCCTCGCCGCGCAAAACGGTAATGGTAACCAGCGTGCCCTCGCGGCCCCGCATGCGCGCGATGGTTTGCTGCAGTCCTTCGTTCGCCACGGTCGTGCCATCGATAGCCACGATGACATCGCCGGCCTGGAGCCCGGCGCGGTGTGCCGGCGTGCCGTCGATCGGCGCTACGATCAGGATCTCGCCATCGACCGTGCTGACTTCGAGTCCGATGCCGGAATACCTGCCTGTGGTGCTGATGCGTATGTCTTCGTATTCATCGGCGTCCAGAAATTCGGAGTGCGCATCGAGATTTGCCACCATCCCCCGGATAGCGCTCTCCAGCAATTCGGCATCGTCGACCGGCTCGACATAATCCTGTTTGACCCGCTCGATGACTTCGGCAAAAAGCCGCGCCTGCTCCCAGTCAAGGCCCCTCGGGTCGGGCTGAACCGGGTCTTTCAGATAATTGCCCCCGATGGACAGCCCGAGGCCCAATACGGTGCCTATGGTCAGGACCAGGGCGGCTCTGGCTTTCAGGGACATGTGGATACACTCCGGGGTCGCGGGCCGCTGTTCTGGCATTTCTGGCCCGGCGCTTCTCTAACGCACTGTTCCAGACAATAGCACAGGGCCCTCAGCTGCGCGGATTGCGGGTGATCCAGCGGCGCGGATTGACCGGCGTTGTGCCCTGGCGGATTTCGAAATACAGCCCGGACTGCGACTGCCCTCCCGAATCACCAACCGTCGCAATGACATCGCCGGGCGCGACCCAGTCGCCAGTCGCTTTCAGCAAGGTCTCGTTGTAGCCATACAGCGTCATGAACCCCTCGCCGTGATCGACGATGACCAGCAGTCCCAGGCCCGACAGCCAGTCGGCAAACACCACCCGGCCATGGTAGACCGACCGGACCTCCCGGCCGCGCGGCGCCGTAAGTACGACCCCGTTCCACTTCAGGCCCCCGGCCCGCGGCTGGCCGAAATCGTGCACCAGCCCGCCCGCTACCGGCCAGGTCAGGCGTCCTTTCAACTCACTGAAGGGCTCTTCCGACCGTATCGGGTAATCCGCGAGGATGCTCCCGAGCTCGGCGATCAGGCGTGACAGGTCCTGTTCCTGTGCCGCCAGGCGCTGGATTTCCGAGCCCTCCTCGGCAATGCGCGACTTCAGGCTCACCAGGAGTTGCTGGCGTTTTTCCTGTGCCGCGCCAAGCTCTGTGAGCTCGACAAAACGCTCCCGGGTAAGACCTGCGAGACGATTCTCTTCTTCGGCCACCTGTGCGCGCAGCTGCCGTAGCTCGCTGATGTGCGTATTGACCGCCTCGATGTTCCTGCTGCGATACTCGCTGAAGTAGCGGTAGTACGCGAGTTGCCGGCCCAGCGCGGCAGGGTCGAGCTGGTTCAGCAACAGCTTGAGCCGTTCCTGGCCGCCGGTGGAGTAGGCAGCGACAACCTGGTCCTCGAGCAGGCTGGTTTCCGTCTCGAGTTCCGCTTCCCGCGCCTTCAGCTTTTGGTCGAGGTCTGCCTTCTTCTTTTCGCTGTAGCGGCGCTGTTTTTCGAGTTCCTGCAGGTGCAGCCGCTTTTCGGAAATGATCACCTCGGCCGCCTGCAATTCCCCGGTAATCCGGTCCCTTTCGGCAGCGCGCCGGTCCATGCTCTGTTTCAGGTCGCTGATGCGCTCGCGAACCTCCTCGAGTTCCTGCTCCTTGACCTTCGTCATCTCGCTGTTGTCGTCCTGTGCAAAGCCCAGCGCCGGGCACAGGCCGAGTACAAACAGGACAGCAGTCAGGGTCTTCATGGGTCGCGGATCGGGAGCCTGTACGGGTCGTTTTCAACCGGCATACCCGGGACCGCCTTGCGGCCAGCGATTCCGGATTTCGACTGGTATAATGCCGCACTTTTCAACAAGTCGAACGTACCTTTTCATGGATCAATACCTGGAATTCGCAGCGAACCACATGCTGCTGATGACGGCGCTGCTGTTCAGTTTCTTTCTGCTGATTTTCACGGAACTGCGCCGCAAGGCCGGAGGCCTGGTCAATGTCGAACCGCAGGATGCGGTAAAACTCATCAATAACGATGCGGTCGTACTGGACTTGCGCAGCCCCGAGGCCTTCGCGAAAGGCCACATCGTCAACGCGAAAAATATACCGTTCGACGAGCTCGGCGCAAAGAACGAAAAACTCGAGGGCCTTCGTTCGAAACCCATCGTTGCCGTGTGCGATTCCGGCATGACCTCGTCCCGCGCCGTAACCCAGTTACGAAAGTCGGGATTCCAGAGCGTGTACGGACTGAAGGGCGGCATAGCCGGCTGGACGCAGGCCAACCTCCCCCTGGTCACGGCCCGGAAGACCAGGAAGAAATCCTGAGGTCCGCTTCCCGGACGGGATACCGCCAATGAATACCAGGCCCAGAATAGTGATTTACGGCTCCGAGAGCTGCGGCTATTGCGGCGCTGCCCGCATGCTGTTGAAGAAAAAGGGCGCCAGTTACGAGGATGTGCTCGTGAGCAGCGATCCGGCATTGCGCGAGGAAATGCAGCAACGCAGCGGCCGCCGCTCAGTGCCGCAGGTATTCATCGACGATCGGGCGATCGGTGGATTCGAGGAACTCTATGCCCTGGACAAGTCCGGCGAGCTCGACCGGATTCTGGGAATTCAAGGAACGGCCGATCAGGCCAGTTCATAAAATCAGGAACCTGCAAATGACTGAACCAGCAACAACCGCGCCGGAGAGGCAGATCGGCATCCAGAAGATCTATATAAAGGATTTTTCCTTCGAGTCCCCGAGTGCGCCGGAAGTCTTTACTACCGCTGACTGGACGCCGAAGACCAATCTCAATCTGCGCAGCTCCCACAACAAGTCGGTCGGTAACAACCATGAAATCGTGCTGACGGTAACCGTCGAGACCAAGCACGAAGACAAGACCCTGTTCCTGGTCGAGCTGCAGCAGGCCGGGCTGTTCCACATCACCGGCTACAATGCTGAAGAGTTTGCGGCCATCGTCGGCAGTTTCTGTCCCAACGTGCTTTTCCCCTACGCACGCGAAACCATCTCGACTGCGATCTCCAAGGGCGGCTTCCCCGAATTCCTGCTGCAGCCAATCAATTTCGATGCGCTTTACGCGCAGTCGCGACAGCAGGCGGCCAAAGCCCAGGCGGGCGGTGATGGTTCGAACGGGGGCGCTCACTGACCGCGCCGGTCGATTCCGCAAAAGCGCCGGTCGCCGTCATCGGGGCCGGGTCCTGGGGTACTGCGCTCGCGTTGCAGTTCGCGCGCAAGGGCCGCGAGGTGCGGCTGTGGGGCCGGAATCGCGATGACCTGAAACGGATTTCGGCGGCGGGTGAGAACCGGAAGTACCTGCCGGGCGTCCCGTTTCCCGACAATTTGCGTGCGGAACCCGATCTGCGGAAGGCCCTCTCGGGCACGACCGATATCCTGATCGCCGTGCCGAGCCACGCACTGCGCGAAACGCTTTTGCAGATCAAACCACTGCTGCCAAGAAGTGCGCGTATCTGCTGGGCGACCAAGGGTTTCGAACTGACCACCGGCAAGCTTCCGCACCAGGTTGCGGCGGAGGTGCTGGGAGATGACCTGCCGATGGCGGTGCTGTCCGGCCCGACCTTTGCCAAAGAGGTTGGCGCCGGTTTGCCGACGGCCATGACCATCGCGGCGAACGACGATACTTTTGCCGCCGACCTTGCTGCCAGCCTTTCGGGCGAGAAATTCCGCGCCTACACATCCTCCGACATGATCGGCGTTGAAGTCGGCGGTGCGATCAAAAACGTGCTGGCCATCGGCGCCGGTATTTCCGATGGCCTGGGTTTCGGCGCAAACACGCGCATCGCGCTCATCAGTCGAGGTCTCGTCGAAATGACGCGGCTCGGCCTCGCGCTCGGTGCGAAGCAGGACACGTTCATGGGCCTCGCCGGCATGGGCGACCTGGTGCTCACCTGCACCGACAACCTGTCACGCAACCGCCGCATGGGGCTCGCGCTTGCCAGCGGCAAGACCATCGATGAGGCTCAGGAAGAAATCCAGCAGGTGGTGGAGGGCGTTCTGGCTGCAAAAGCCGTGCGTGAAGTGGCCGAACGATTGCACGTCGAGATGCCGATCTGCCAGCAAATCTATCGCGTGCTTTACGAAGGTGCCCCGCCGCGGGAGGCGGTGGCGGCGCTCATGGGCAGAGCGCTCAAGCCCGAGTAAGCCGGTGGCGCGGCGCCGGCGTGCAGCGCTGTGTTCAGCGCCCTCCTGCAAACCCCTGCTGGCGCCAGGCCTCGTAAATCACCACCGCGGTGCTGTTCGACAAATTCAAGCTGCGGCTGCCCGCTTGCATCGGTAATCGCAGTCTTTGCGATGCAGGCAGGTTCTCAAGTATGGACAGCGGCAGCCCTCGTGTTTCAGGCCCGAAAAGAAACGCATCGCCTGGTCGGAATTGCTCATCGGTATAGCAAGTCGGGTTGCGGGTACTGAGTGCGTATACGCGCGGCCGCTGCAACTTCTCGAGGCAGGCGTCGAGACTGCCGTGCACCAGCACATCGGCGAACTCCCGGTAGTCGAGGCCGGCCCGTTTCAGGCGCGGTTCGTCCAGCTCGAAACCCAATGGTTCGATGAGATGCAATTTCGTTCCGGTATTGGCGCACAGCCGGATGATGTTGCCAGTATTGGGCGGAATCTCCGGCTGATACAGGATCAGGCTGAACATGCTGGGCGGCGCAAAATTGTCGTTATCCCGGTAAACTGCATGATCGCATGCCGACCCGTCCCCGCAGAAACGATAACGAATGGCCGTAGCCGGAAAATCGCTGCCCAATCCCCTGCAAGTCGACTTCTGCGGATTGTCGCTGTCCTCGCCCATAGTCCTGCTGTCGGGCTGCGTCGGTTTCGGCGAGGAATACACTCGCATAGAAGGGTTTTCCAACCGGGACGTCGGCGCCATCGTGCTGAAAGGCACGACCCGCGAACCGCGGCTGGGCAACGCGCCGCATCGAGTGTGCGAAACACCAGCCGGCATGCTGAATGCCATCGGCTTGCAGAACCCCGGGATGGACAAGGTCGTCGACGAGATCCTGCCGCAGCTCGACTTCAGCGAAACGCGCTTCATAGCCAACGTCTGCGGATCGACCGTCGAGGACTACGCCGAGGTCACGCGACGATTCGACGATTCTCCGATAGACGCCATCGAGATCAACATCTCCTGCCCGAACATCAAGGAAGGTGGCCTGACGTTCGGCAACTATCCGGACATGTCCGCCAAAGTAGTTGCAGCCTGCCGCAGGGAAACACGCAAACCGATCATAGCCAAACTGTCGCCGAACCAGACCGACATAAGAGAGAACGCCCGCCTCTGCATCGAGGCTGGCGCCGATGCGCTTGCCGTGATCAACACGATCACGGGCATGGCAATCGACATAGAGCAGCGCAGGCCGGTGCTGGGCAACGTTCGCGGCGGGCTTTCCGGCCCGGCCATACGCCCCATCGCATTGTTGAAGGTCAGGCAGGTTTACGAAGTTGCCGGGCCCAGGAACATTCCGATCATCGGCCAGGGCGGCATCATGACGGCAAAAGATGCGCTGGAGTTCATCATCGCCGGCGCGACGACCGTAGGCATAGGCACCGCGCTGTTCTACGATCCGCTGTTATGCAAAACGATAAATGACGGGATTGCGGATTACCTGCGACGTCACGAGATGACGTCTGTCTCGCAACTCATCGGTTCGCTGCAGACCTGACGCTCGCCAGCGATGCGGGCCCCTGCAGCGGATATCGAGACGGCGACACGACGGTATGCCTTTCGAGTGAGTTAGGATTTCCGAGCGAGAAAGGCATGGCGGCGTGGCGCCGTTCGTGTTGCAGGGACAAAGGTGCCGAACTTATTTTCTGCTACGCCTGCCCGCGGCCCCAGGCAACCCGGCGGGCGATGTCACACCACCTTTTGCAGATGAATCCGGCACCTTCGCTCCATGTTGCGAGCGCTGCTTGCTCCTAGTCGAGGTTCAGCGAGCGGATCTTGCGCGTGAGCGTGTTTCGTCCCCATCCCAGGAGTTTTGCCGCTTCCTGACGGTGACCGCGGGCGCGCTCCAGTGCAATCCGGATCAGCGTTTTCTCGAAAGCGGGCAGCGCCACTTCAAGGAGTGGGCCGCTATCGGCCTCGCCCAGCTTGCGCTCGGCCCAGTCGGCAAGGCTCCTGGTCCATTCGTTTTCCGCGTTTGCGGAACTGTTCCTGCCTCCGAGATCCTGCGGAATGTCCAGGCTCGTGATCACCCCGCCGGGTGCCGTTACGGTAAGTCGCCTCGCCGTATTCACGAGCTGCCTGACGTTTCCCGGCCAGTCGTAGGTTTTCAGGATCTCCATGGCATCGCTGTTGATCTTCTTCGCCGGCGTGTCGAGTTCCCTGGCCGCGTCCTTCAGGTAGTGATTCAGAAGCACCGGTATGTCCTCACGCCGATGTCGCAGCGGCGGCGTATCGATGCGGATCACGTTCAACCGGTGGTACAGGTCTTCGCGGAAGCGGCCTTCCTTGACGGCCCTGGCCAGGTCCTGGTTGGTTGCCGCGATCACCCGCACATCCACACGGATCGGTGTTTGGCCGCCGACACGATAGAACTCGCTTTCCGCGAGCACGCGCAACAATCGGGTTTGCAGTGCCGGCGACATGTCGCCGATCTCGTCCAGAAACAACGTGCCGCCGTTGGCCTGCTCGAATCGGCCGATGCGGCGCGCGTCTGCCCCCGTAAATGCGCCGCGCTCGTGACCGAAGAGTTCGGACTCCAGAAGTTCAGCGGCAATAGCTGACGTGTTCAGTGCAACGAACGCCTTGTCCGCGCGCGGACTGTGCTGGTGCAGTGCGCGTGCGACAAGCTCTTTGCCGGTGCCGGATTCGCCGGTGATGAGAACTGTAAGGCTGGATTTCGCCAGTCGCCCGATGGAACGAAACACTTCCTGCATTGCCGGCGCCTTACCGAGCATCGAGGGAATATCGTCCTTCGAAGACATCGAGGCACTCTTGTCATGCGCCCCGTTGCGCCGTGCCGCTTTCTGTACGAGACTGATGGCCTCGTCCACGTCGAAGGGCTTCGGCAGGTACTCGAATGCGCCGCCGCGATACGCGGCCACCGCGTGATCGAGATCCGTGTGCGCTGTCATCACTATCACCGGAAGATCCGGCCGCGTGCTGCTCAGTCGATCGAGCAACGCGAGACCGTCCATTCCCGGCATGCGTATGTCGGTAATGAGGACATCGGGCGTGCTCCGGTCTATCGCTGCGAGCAGGTGCTCTGCCCGTTCGAAACTGCGCGTGCTGATGCCGGCCTGGCGCAATGCTTTCTCGAGCACCCAGCGCACCGACTGGTCGTCATCGACAACCCAGGCTTCCAACTCAGCGGTAGTCACGGTTGTCTCGCTTTGTCGCGCGCAACGGGATGCGCACCGAGAACACCGTTCGGCCGGGCCGGCTCTCGAACTCGATCAGGCCACCGTGGCGACTCAGCAATTCCTGGGCGACCGGCAGCCCGAGGCCCGTGCCTTCGGGCCGGCTGGTCACCAGCGGGTAAAAGATGGAGTCCTGCAGTTGCGGTGGTATGCCCGGGCCGTCGTCTTCGATATCGATACTGGCGATGGCGCTGTGGCGGACATCGCCGATCGTGAAATTCATGACGGCCCTGCTACGAAGCGTAATTTGCCCGCGGCCTTCCAGGGCCGTTGCCGCGTTCTGCACGAGATTCAGAAATGCCTGCACCATCTGGTCACGATCGAGATCGATGAGCGGCAGGCTTGCATCGTAGTCCCGACGGAATCGAACGTGCTCGCCGATGTCCGGCTCCACGAGCCGCACGACGTACTCGAGCAGTTCGTGGACATTGACCGGCTTCTTATTTGGTGGACCACCGGGCCCGAGCAAGGTGTCTACCAGCGCCGCCAACCGATCGGCTTCGCTGATGATGACGCCCGTGTATTCTCTGAGTTCTTCGCTTTCCAGTTGCCGCGCCAGGAGTTGCGCTGCCCCGCGCAAGCCGCCGAGCGGGTTTTTGATCTCGTGTGCGAGCTGCCGAATCATTTGCCTGCCCGCGCCGTGCTGGATGATCAGGGCGTTTTCCCGGCTGATCTTGGACCGCCTCGTCACGTCGTTCATTTCGACGAGCAACGCATCCTCCAGCTCTGCCGACGCCATCAGGGAAACACGGCAGTCGATGATCCGGTTCTCGGCATGGGCCTCGCTTGGACTGAGGCGGAGCTCGTTGGCATGTGGCACGCCGGATACCAGCGTTCGCACAAGCACATCGCGTAACTCCGCGTCGTCGTCGACGAAAGGCAGCAACGGCTGACCGAGCGCGCGGTTCGCGCTGACGCCCAGCAGGTTCTCTGCCGCAGGATTCAGCTCGATTATGAGGAAATTGTGATCCAGCAGGATGACGGCGGTCGTCAGGCCATCGACGATGCTCGCTGGAAGTTTTGGATCTTTCTGCCGGCGCGGTATCGCTGCGTTCAGTTCGCGATCGCGTTTTGCTGCACGTAAAAGCGGCTCGGCTCGCTGCGTATCATCAGCTTGCCCGCCTGATCGATGACCTCCGCCTGCAGGTTGTGCGCTCCACGGTACACCTCTTCCAGTTGGAACGAAGTGCCGCTGACCATGCGCGGGGTGCCGTCGAAGTACACCCGAATCTGGTGCCCGCTCTGCAGCGCCGGCTGCAGGCTCAGGCTGACGCTCAGTACCCCTTCGATATTCCATAGCGTCTGTTCGGAGGCGGGAGTTGCGACAGTGAGGCTCTGGTAACTGAACGGTTGGTTGGCATCGCTGGCCGCTGTTTCCTCACGGCGTGTGTAGCGGCTGGCCGGTGCAGGCGTTGTTGGCCTGGATGACGAACGATACTCCGGCAGTTGCACTTCCTCCGCTCCGGGCTCCGGCCGGTCAGAGTAGTGGACCACGCCGTCTTCATCCACCCAGCGGTAAGCCTGCGCAAGCACGACGCCTGCGACAAGGGTGAGTACAACTGCGATAAGTAGCCGTATTTGCATGCAGTTAGCATAGCTTGGAGCCCTGTCTGTCGCCAGCGGCCGGGCGGCAAAATGCCGCCCGGTTCACAGTTTTACCCGTTACAGGCTGTAGTACATGTCGAATTCCACCGGATGGGTGGTCATCCGCAGCCGGGTAACGTTTTCCCTCTTCAGGTCAATGTAGGCATCGATCAGGTCGTCGCTGAAAACATTGCCAGCCTTGAGAAACTCACGATCCTTGTCCAGTGAATTGAGCGCCTCTTCCAGCGAGAATGCGACGAGCAACAGCTTCTTCTCTTCCTCGGGCGGCAGGTCGTACAAATCCTTGTCCATGGCATCGCCCGGGTGAATCTTGTTCTGGATGCCGTCGAGGCCGGCCAGCATCATGGCGGAAAACGCCAGGTACGGGTTTGCCATCGAGTCCGGGAATCGCACTTCGATGCGGCGTCCTTTTGGGTTGGCTTCGTAGGGGATGCGAATGGAAGCGGAACGATTCCGTGCCGAATAGGCAAGGATGGTCGGCGCCTCGAATCCGGGAACCAGCCGCTTGTAACTGTTGGTGGCCGGGTTGGTGAAACCGTTCAGCGCTTTCGCATGTTTGATGATGCCGCCGATGTAGTAGAGTGCGAGATCGGACAGGCCGCCGTAGCCGTCGCCGCTGAACAGGTTCTTGCCGCCCTTGAACAGGGACTGGTGGACGTGTGCGCCGTTGCCGTTGTCGTTGACCAGCGGTTTCGGCATGAAGGTGGCGGTCTTTCCGTAACTGTGAGCTACGTTGTGCACGACATACTTCAGTATCTGCACCTCGTCCGCCTTGCGGCACAGCGTGCCGAAGCGCACACCGATTTCGCACTGGCCGGCCGTGGCAACTTCGTGGTGATGTACCTCGGTCTGCAGGCCCATTTCCTCCAGCGCCAGGCACATTGCAGAGCGGATGTCGTGCAGTGAATCGACCGGCGGTACCGGGAAGTAACCGCCTTTCACCGTGGGACGGTGACCGGTGTTGCTGTCTTCGTAGCTGCGGCTGGTATTCCAGGCGCCCTCGCTCGAGTCGATGGCATACATCGCGCCCTGCATGGTCGAATCCCAACGCACATCGTCGAATACGAAGAACTCGTTTTCCGGGCCGAAGTAGGCCACATCGGCAATGCCGGTCGACTTCAGGTAAGCCTCGGCACGCTGTGCGAGCGTGCGCGGACAGCGGTCGTAGCCCTGCATGGTGGCGGGTTCGATGACGTTGCAGCGAAGATTCAGTGTCACTTCTTCGGAGAAGACATCGATCACGGCGGAATCGGGATCCGGCATCAGGATCATGTCGGACTCGTTGATGCCTTTCCAGCCGGCGATGGAAGAGCCATCGAACATCTTGCCGTCTTCGAACAGTTCTTCGCTCGCGACCCGCGCCGGTACAGTGACATGCTGTTCCTTGCCCTTCGTGTCCGTGAATCGAAAATCGATGAACTTGACGTCCTTTTTCTTTATCAGGCCGAGTACCTCAGCGGGGGTCATGAACCTATCCTCCAGTTAAATAAAATGCGATGGCAGACGGCTAAGCCAACTGCCGATTGCTTTTGCTGTGCAGAAAGCGTGCCATCACTGCCGGTACCGCAAGTGCTTGATCCCTATGGGTTTGCCAGCCACTAGCACCGGATGCTCCGCACCAGATTGGGGCGGGGCCTGGGCAATACGCACTATTCTAGTGCGCTTTTAGGCTTTGCGCACCAATTTGGTGTTCCGTCCCCGTCGGGTGCCGCGGCGAGGCCCTATGCCCTGTGCCTGCGGCTTCCAGCGCGTGCATATGCGGTTATACTGCGCGCCACCGGATTTGCGCGAAATCATTGATGAACAAGGAAATAGCGGCCAGCCCAAGGAACTTCCAGGAACTCATACTGCGGCTGCAGGAATTCTGGGCAGGGCGCGGATGCGTGATCGCGCAGCCCTATGACATGCCCATGGGGGCCGGCACTTTTCACCCCGCAACGTTCTTGCGCGCGGTGGGCCCGGAGCCCTGGTCGTCTGCGTACGTACAGCCCTGCCGCCGGCCCACCGACGGCCGTTACGGTGACAACCCGTTTCGCCTGCAGCATTACTACCAGTACCAGGTCGTGATCAAGCCATCGCCGCCCGATATCCAGGATCTTTACATCGCGTCCCTGCGCGCCATCGGCATCGACACTTCGATACACGACATCCGGTTTGTCGAAGACAACTGGGAGTCGCCCACGCTCGGCGCCTGGGGGCTCGGCTGGGAGGTGTGGCTGAACGGCATGGAGATCACACAGTTCACTTACTTCCAGCAAGTGGGCGGACTCGAATGCCGGCCGGTTACCGGCGAGATTACCTATGGCCTCGAGAGGCTCGCGATGTACCTGTTGGACGTGGAGAGCATTTTCGATATCACCTGGACAGACGGTCCGCTGGGCAAGGTCACCTATCGCGACGTGTATCACCAGAACGAGGTCGAGCAATCAAAATACAATTTCGAGTACGCCGATTGCGAGGCCCTGTTCCGCGCGTTCGACCACGCGGAAATCGAGAGCCAGCGGCTCATCGGGCTTGGCCTGGCCCTGCCCGCTTACGAACAGATGCTCACTGCCTCGCATACGTTCAACCTGCTGGATGCGCGCAAAGCGATTTCCGTCAGCGAGCGGCAGCGATTCATACTCAGGGTAAGGACGATGGCGAGGGCCATAGCTGAGGCCTATTACGGGAGCCGCGAGGCGCTCGGTTTCCCCATGCTCGCAACGGTCCACCAGGCAGCCGGAGCCTCCTGAGGTATGGCGAAAATCGCGACCGCCGACTTCCTGGTAGAAGTCGGAACCGAAGAGCTGCCGCCGAAAGCGCTGAAGTCGCTGATGGATGCATTCGCGGCCAATCTCGCCACATTGCTCGATGAGAGTCGCTTGCAGCACGGCGAAGTTCGCGCGTTTGGAACTCCGCGGCGCCTCGCCGTGCTGGTCGACAAACTTGTGCGATCACAGCCGGACCGGCAGGTGGAACTCAAGGGTCCGCCGGTTTCAGTTGCTTTCGACAGGGATGGCGTACCGAAACCGGCTGCGCTCGCTTTCGCACGAAAATGCGGGGTGGACGTTGCCGAACTGCGCCGTGAAGTCAACGACAAGGGTGAGTGGCTCGCCTGCTCGATCTCCGAGAAAGGTGCACCAGCGTCGCAACTCCTGCCCGCGATCGTGCAGCAATCGCTGGACAACCTCCCGATTCCGCGTCGCATGCGTTGGGGTAGTTCGGAGGCGGAGTTCGTGCGTCCGGTGCACTGGCTGGTCATGTTGCACGGAAGGGACCTGGTCGAAGGCGAAGTTCTGGGGATCCGCGCAGGAAAGAAAACCCGCGGGCACCGCTTTCATGCCCCACAGGAACTTACGGTCAACTCGCCGGGACAATACCTGGAATTGCTGGAGAAGAAAGCCTTCGTGCTGGCCGATTTTGCCGCCCGAAGAAAACGTATCGTCGAACTTGTGGATCAGGCCGCCCGTGAAGCGGGCGGGCGGCCGGGCGGAGATCTCGCGCTATTCGACGAGGTTACCGCACTGAACGAGTGGCCGGTTGCCATCACCGGTACCTTCGACCAGGATTTTCTCAAGCTTCCCAAGGAAGTCATCGTTGCCACGCTGAGCGGTCACCAGCGTTACTTTCCCGTATCAAGCAAGGACGGAGAGCTGCTACCCGTTTTCGTCACGATCGCAAATATCGAGAGCACGGAGCCGCAACGGGTTCGCGATGGCAACGAGCGGGTCATCAGGCCAAGGCTTGCCGATGCGGCCTTCTTCTGGGAGACGGATCGAAAATCGACCCTCTCGGATCGAATCGACGGACTGAAGGGCGTGGTGTACCAGCAGGGTCTTGGCAGCATGGCCGAACGGACCCAGCGTATTGCAGGGATCGCTGAACGGATTGCCGGCGCCACGGGCGCGAAGCGAGGCGATGTACAACGCGCGGCGGCACTCGCCAAGTGTGACCTGCTGACCGGAATGGTCAACGAGTTTCCGGAGCTGCAGGGCCTGATGGGGCGTTACTACGCGATGGCGGATGGAGAACCGGCGCCGGTGGCGACAGCCATCGGTGAGCAGTACCTGCCGCGATTTGCCGGCGACTCATTGCCCGCAAGTCCCGCAGGAATGGCGCTCGCGATCGCCGACAAGCTCGATATGCTGGCGGGAAACTTCGCACTCAACCGGAAACCCAGCGGAAGCCGCGATCCTTTCGGCCTGCGCCGGGCCGCTCTTGGCTTCATACGAATCATCATCGAGAAACAACTCGACCTGGATCTCGATGAATTGCTTGCGTCCGCGGTAAAGTCCCAGCCAGTCGACTTGCAGAACAGCACGGAACTGCTCGAGTCCCTCCGTGAGTTCATCATCGAGCGGCTCCGTGCCTGGTACCTGGAACGCCCGGGGCTGGCGGCGGAAATGTTCGAAGCGGTGCGTAGCAAACGCCCGGCGTCATTGCTCGATTTCGATTTGCGTCTCAAGGCCGTTGCCGCATTCTCGCGACTGGATGAGGCAACGGCGCTGGCTACCGCGAACAAGCGCATCGGCAATATCCTGCGGCAAGCCGCTCTTCAGTCATCGCCCCGGCTGAAGGCGAGCCTGCTGATCGACGACGCGGAGAAGCAACTGCATAACGCCCTTGGGGCTGCATCTGCAAAATTCCGCCCCCTGATCGAGCAGCGCCAGTACACCGAAGCGCTGACCGCTCTGTCCGGATTGCGTAACCCTGTCGACCGGTTCTTCGACGAGGTCATGGTCATGACAGACGATCAGGAGCTCAAGAAAAACCGTCTCGCCCTGTTGTCAGAGTTGCGCGATCTGTTTCTCGAAATCGCCGATATTTCGCAACTGTCCATGGCGTAGTACTGTCATGCTCACAGGGATGACCAATACCCGGAGATGACAGGGTGCTGCTGATTCGTTCTCTCCTGTTCCAGTTCTATTTTTATGCCTCGGTTTCGATCGCTTCGTCGACGGTCGCGCTCTGCTGGCCGTTTGGCCACAGTGTGTGCTTTGCCGTCGCGCGCGCCTGGGGCAAATCGATGCTCATCGCCGGCCGCTGGATCTGCGGGCTCCAGTACGTCGTCGAGGGCCAGGAAAACATTCCCCGGGAACCGAGCGTAGTTCTCATAAAGCACTCAACAGTGTTCGAGACCTACGCGCAGCTCGTTTTCTTCCCGATCCAGACCTGGGTACTGAAGCGCGAGTTGAAATGGATACCGATTTTCGGCTGGGGCCTGGCGGCAATGCAGCCGATAGCGATCAACCGGGGTGCCGGTCACAGCGCCGTCATTCAGGTGATTGAACAAGGCAAGGCGCGGCTGGCCGAAGGGATCTGGGTCACTGTTTTCCCCGAAGGAACGCGCGTGGCGCCCGGAAAGACCAAGAAATACGGCGTAAGTGGAGCCGCTCTTGCGCGCGAGGCGGGGGTGAAGATCGTGCCGGTTGCACACAACGCCGGCGATTTCTGGCCGCGGCGCGGAGTCATCAAGAAACCCGGGCTGATCCGCTTCGTCATTGGTCCGCCGATCGACGCATCCGCACAGCCGCCGAAAGAAACCAACCTGCTCGTGCAGGACTGGATCGAAGGAAAAATGCGCGAAATCAGCACCGGTTACGCAGCCTTTTGAGAATCGGTGCCTGCCGCCCTCCTTGTCCCGATCCGCGATCCAGCCGTCGAATGGATCGTGGGCGTTGCTACACGTCCAGGTTGGACACGGTGAGCGCGTTTTTCTCGATAAACTCGCGCCGCGGCTCCACCTGGTCGCCCATCAGCGTGGTGAAAATCTCGTCTGCCTTCACCGCATCCTCGATCTTCACCTGCATGAGGCGGCGCGTCTCCGGATTGACCGTCGTATCCCATAGCTGCTCCGGATTCATTTCGCCAAGACCCTTGTAGCGCTGGATCGTCTGGCCCTTGCGGGCCTCGCTCATGAGCCACTGAATGGCATCGGCGAAGTTCGAAACGGCCACCTTGCGATCGCCCCTTTCCACGTACGCGCCATCTGCCAGCAGCCCGCGCAGTTTTTCGGCGTGCACGCTGATATGCCGGTACTCATTCGTATCGAGAAACTCCCGCGGCAGGTAGCGGGTTGCCCCGATGCCGTGTTGCATACGGCGAATGGCTATGCGCACGCCCTCGCCGTCGGCATCGCCGCGCTCGAGCTCGGCCGTATAACTGCCGCCGTTTCCGCTATCAGCACGATCGCTTCGGCCGGTCCCGGCTTTCGGCAGTGCCGCCGAAAGCATGTCGGCCCATTGCTGCAACGCGTCGAGATCGCCGGTCACTCGTTCATCCGCTGTCGGCAGCGCCGCTAGTGCGCGCAATACCTTGAGGTCGTACCGGTTGGCCAGCCGGGCGATGATGTTCTCGACCAGGACATGCTCCTTTGCCAGCGCTTCGAGCGCGACCGCGGAAAGCGGTGGCGCCGTCGCATTGACATGCAGCTGCGCACCGTCGAGGGCGGCATTCAGGAGATGTGCATTCAGTTCTGCATCGTCCTTGACGTACACCTCCTGCTTGCCTTTCTTCACCTTGTAAAGCGGCGGCTGCGCGATGTAGATGTGGCCGCGCTTTATGAGTTCCGGCATCTGTCGGTAGAAGAAGGTCAGCAGCAAGGTACGGATGTGCGAGCCGTCGACATCGGCGTCGGTCATGATGATGATGCGGTGATAACGGAGTTTCTCGATGTCGAAGTCGTCCCGGCCGATGCCGCAGCCGAGCGCCGTGATGAGTGTGCCCACTTCATTCGACGACAACATCTTGTCGAACCGCGCCTTCTCAACGTTCAGAATTTTTCCCTTGAGCGGAAGGATCGCCTGTGTGCGGCGGTCGCGGCCCTGTTTCGCGGAGCCGCCGGCGGAATCACCCTCGACGAGGAACAGCTCTGAGAGTGCCGGGTCTTTTTCCTGGCAGTCGGCCAGCTTGCCGGGCAGCCCTGCTATGTCCAGCGCGCCCTTGCGTCTTGTCATTTCGCGGGCCTTGCGCGCGGCCTCGCGCGCGCGCGCGGCATCGATGATCTTGCCGACTATCGCCCTGGCCTCCTGCGGCTGCTCCAGCAGGAATTCCTCCAGGCGCTCGGCCATCACAGACTCGACGACGCCTTTGATTTCTGATGAAACCAGTTTGTCCTTGGTCTGCGAGGAGAACTTCGGGTCCGACATCTTGACCGACAGGACGGCGGTCAGTCCCTCGCGAGCGTCGTCGCCGGTCGGTGCGAGCTTGTCCTTACGGCTGGACATTTCTTTCTCGATGTAGCTGTTCAGTGTTCGCGTCAGTGCGCTGCGGAAGCCCGCGAGATGCGTGCCGCCGTCACGTTGCGGAATGTTGTTGGTGTAGCAGAACATGTTCTCCTGGTAACCGTCGTTCCACTGCATTGCAGCTTCCACAACGACGCCCTCGCGCTCGTTCTGAAATGCAAATACCGACGGGTGTATCGCCGTCTTGTTGCGGTTCAGGTGTTCGACGAAAGCGCGTATGCCGCCCGCGTACTGGAACACTTCGCGCTTGTCCTCGCGCTCATCCGACAGCTCGATGCGTACACCGGAGTTGAGGAATGACAGTTCCCGCAGCCGACGCGCCAGAATTTCGTAGTGGTACTCGATGTTGGTGAAGGTGCCTGAGCTCGGCTTGAAGCGGATCGTGGTTCCGGTGCGTTTGGACGGCCCGACCTCGGCCAGGGGTGCGACCGGCTCGCCATGCCGGTACTCCTGCTGGTGGATCTTTCCGTCCCGGTGAATGGTCAGCAGGAGCTGCTCGGACAGGGCATTGACAACGGATACGCCCACGCCGTGCAGGCCCCCCGAGACTTTGTAGGAGTTGTCGTCGAATTTACCGCCGGCATGCAGCACCGTCATGATGACCTCGGCGGCCGAGCGGCCCTCCTCCGGGTGAATATCCACGGGTATGCCGCGGCCGTCGTCGGTGACCGTGACGGACTCGTCGGCGTGTACGGTGACCGTAATGACCGTGCAATAGCCCGCCAGCGCCTCGTCTATGGAGTTGTCCACCACCTCGAAAACCATGTGGTGCAGGCCGGTGCCATCATCGGTGTCGCCTATGTACATTCCCGGCCGCTTGCGGACGGCTTCGAGCCCCTTTAAGACCTTGATATTACTGGAAGTATATTCTTTCTTGCCGGTCATTCGATGTCCTCTTGGGAAAGCCGGCGCATTGTAGCAAAATCGGCTACGAAAAGCAGTCCAAATACCTGATGTTTGGCGAGTTTTTGGGGTTTCTAGCCGCCGGCCTGATTGGCGGGAGACAGTTGGCCATGTTCCACGTGGAACAGCGCCGGCGGCTGCTCGAAAATGCGCTGATCCGGCACCAGCGCCGTCGCTATCACCTGGCAGCCCAGCGCCCCGACTGCGGCCATCAGGCGCCGCAAGGAATCGGCGTCCAGTTCGGCCGCCGGATCGTCCAGGAGCAGCAGCAAGGGTCGCCCGAGCGCCGCCTGGGCGGTCTCCGCTGCCGCAAGCACCATACTGCAGGCTAGCAGTTTCTGCTGGCCGCGGGACACCAGCTTTTTCGCCTGCCGCTCGTCGTATATCAGGCGCAGTTCAGCCCGCTGCGGCCCGGCTTGCGTTGCTCCCTGCCGGCGGTCCCTTTCCACGCCGCTCGAAAGCGCGTCCTGCAGGTGTTTGCCGGCAGGCCAGCCGCGGCGGTACTCGAATCCCACAGCGCCCCCGAGCAGCCGTTCCCCGGTCCGCCGCATGGCGTCGCCGGCGGCCTCGAGCACCCGCTGTCTGGCCGCGTCCAGCTCTTCGGCGGCCTCACAGAACTCCCTGCCCCAGGCCAGAAGCTCTTCGGTCCCGGCCCCCTCCCGCAGCGCCGCGTTTCGCTGCCGCAGCACCCGCCGGAAGCGACGCCAGCGCTCGAGGTAGCCGTGTTCCACGTGGAACGCCAGCCAATCGAGGTAGCGCCGGCGCTCCTCCGGTCCGCCAGCCACCAGTTTGTGTACATCCGGATCGATGATCTGCAGCGGCAACACCTCGGCCAGTGCGGCGGCCCCGCTGGCTGGCTCGCCGTCGATATGCACTTCCAGGCCGGCCGCGCTGTTGCGCACCCCCACGATTCTCGTGCGCGGTCCCTGTGCCACCTTGCCGAGCAGCACAAACGCGGCGGCGCCGTGGCGAATCAAGCCGCTGGCCGGAGCTCCGCGGAACGACCGGCCACGGCCGACATAAGCTATTGCCTCGAGGAGGCTGGTTTTGCCGGAGGCGTTCGGCCCGTAAATGAGGTTATTACCTGGGCCAGGCTCCAGCTCGGCGCTGCCAAAACAGCGGAAATCGCTGATGCCCAGGAATTTCAGCGGCACGGGTGCGCCGCAGTGGCTAGAGGCGCATCGGCATAACGACGTACTTGGAGTCGTCGGAGTCCGGCTGGCGCAACAGGCAGCTCGAGTTGCCATCCACGAGCGCCAGTGAGACCTGCTCGGACTCGATGGCTCCCAGGGCATCCAGCAGGTAATTGACGTTGAACCCTATCTCTATGTCGGCACCCTTGTACGACACGGCGAGCTCTTCCTCGGCCTCTTCCTGCTCCGGGTTATGTGCCTGCAGGATGACCGTATCCCTGTGTATGGTCAGGCGTATGCCGCGGTATTTCTCGTTCGACAGGATCGCGGTTCTTTGCAAGGCGGCACGGAATAACTGCCTGTCCGCCCCCAGCGCATTCGTCGTATCCTGCGGGATAACCCGCTCGTACTCGGGAAATCGCCCGTCGATGAGCTTCGAAGTGAAACGGATCCCGTCGAGCTGGATCCGGATATGGTTACTGCCCAGCTCGAGGTTCAGCGTGCCTTCCCCGGTCATCAGGCGTTGAAGTTCCAGTACCCCTTTGCGCGGCACGATGACCTGCTGCTCCGGCAGCTTGCCGCCCGGGAGCTCAACCTGGCAAAGCGCCAGGCGGTGCCCGTCTGTTGCGACTGCCCGCAGGTGCTTTTTCCCGGTTTCCAGCAAAAGCCCATTCAGGTAATACCTGACATCTTGCTGAGCCATCGAGAAATGCGTCTTGTCGAGCAGTCTGCGCAGCGTTTCCTGCGCGAGCTCCAGTGACTGTCCGGCATTGATGTCCTCGACGGTGGGAAACTCCGCCGCCGGCAGGGTCGTCAACGTAAATTTGCTCCGCCCTGACTTGACCACCAGCTTCTCGCCACTTTGGCCAATCTGGACTTCCGCTCCCTCCGGCAAGGCCCTGCAAATGTCCAGCAGCTTTCTACCCGGCACCGTCACTTCACCGCCCGTCTGAACATCGACCGGCGCTGTAGCCACCAGCTCTACCTCCAGGTCCGTGGCCGTGATTGCCAGCTTGTCGTTCTTTGCCACCAGCAATACGTTCGCCAGGATAGGCATCGTTTGCCGACGTTCAACCACCCCGATCACGGACTGCAACGGCTTCAAAAGAGCTTCACGAGCTGCGGCTAGCTTCATGCATGACACCTGTTAATAAATATTGGAGATATCTCTGTTCTAGTTATTATTAGCGACCAAAGGAGCTGTGCATAACTATTTTTTTATCCAATTTATCAGTAGCTTACATTTAGTAAGCGCCACCCGGAAAGCCTGTATGATCTACGTCGTTCCTGTGAGTACCCTGTGCATTGTGGGCGATCCCCGCGGTCTTTCTCGTACTGCCCACAGCTTTTCCACATCATCCTGTCAATGTCCTTAACAGGTTCATATAGTCCTCATCAACCCGCTTCTCCTGTTCCCGTAAAGACGCGATCCGTCGGCACCCATGCAGCACGGTCGTATGATCCCTTCCGCCGAATGCGTCACCGATTTCCGGCAAGCTGTGGCTCGTCAGTTCCTTTGCCAGCGCCATTGCGAGCTGTCGCGGTCTGGCGATGGAGCGGGTCCTCCTCTTGGAGAGCAGGTCGGCAACCCGGAGCTTGAAGTAATCGGCGACGGTTTTCTGAATATTCTCGATGGAAACCAGCCGTTCCTGCAATGCCAGGAGGTCGCGCAGCGCCTCCTTGGCAAAATCCACTGTAATCGGTTTCCCGGTGAACTGTGCATTCGCTGAAACGCGGCGCAATGCGCCCTCGAGCTCCCGCACATTCGACCGAATACGTTTGGCAATGAAAAAAGCAACCTCTTCCGGTAACACCACGGACTCATTCGCGGCCTTACTCATCAGGATTGCCACGGAAGTTTCCAGTTCCGGTGGCTCGATTGCGACAGTAAGGCCCCAGCCAAAGCGTGATTTGAGCCGCTCTTCGAGACCGCGCACCTCTTTTGGATATCGGTCACAGGTGAGCACGATCTGTCGATGTCCCTCGAGCAGGGCGTTGAACGTATGAAAGAATTCTTCCTGTGAACGATCCTTGCCGGCGAAAAACTGAATATCATCGATCAGCAGGGCATCCAGGGACCGATACGAGCGCTTGAAGTCCGAAATGGTATTGTGCTGCAACCCCTTGACCATGTCGCCGACGAAACGCTCGGAGTGCACGTAACTGACCCTCGCCGACGGATCGCGTGCAAGCATCGCGTTGCCGATGGCTTGCATGAGGTGTGTCTTGCCGAGGCCGACGCCGCCGTAAATGAACAGGGGATTATAGGATTTTCCCGGGTTTTCGCCGACCTGGAATGCCGCGGCCCGCGCCAGCTGGTTGCTTTTGCCCTCGACAAAATTGGCGAAAGTGAAGGTCGGGTTCAGGCGGCTCGCAACGGGCGTGACCGCAGCTGCCAAAGCACGCGAGGGTCCCGGCGGAGGCGGTGCCGCGTGACGCGAGCCCACCTCGATGACCAGCTCCATCGCGTCACCGCTGCGGTCGATGAGCTGCAGGATTCTTTCCACGTAATGCTGCTGCAGCCAGTCGACGACAAAGCGATTGGGGGCCAGTAGTTTCAGCGCATTGCCTTCCTCGACCGCCTGCAGCGGTCGAATCCAGGTATTGAACTGCTGCTCGGGAAGCTCCGCCTGGAGTTCGCGGACACAGTCATTCCACAGCGTTGTCTCGGTCTGCAACGAGGTCCCCGGGCACATGAAACAAAAGGCGGAAAAATAAAGACGCTAACAAAAATGTCGGCGGACCGGCAGTCTAATACGTCTGTGCAGCTTGCGCCATCAAACGGAAAAAGCCACGAGGAGCATGTATTAACTGTTTGTTCTATTGACACTAATTGAGTGCCCGCGTACCCTTGCCGGCTTTCTTTTGGCTGGGGAGAGCCCCGGCACAGACGCAGGTATCAGGCTCATGAAACGCACCTACCAGCCCAGCGCATTGAAGCGGGCCCGCACCCACGGATTTCGCGCAAGAATGGCAACCAAGGGCGGCCGCCTGGTCCTCAAACGGCGCCGCGCGAAAGGCCGCGCCGAGCTTACCCCGTAGCGGCCCGTGGCCAACCGCCGGCGCAGACAGAAATAAATAACATGTCGGGCGAACGGCCCGATCACCGGTTTCAACGAACGAGCCGCCTGACGGACGCCGCGTCTTTCGGGCGCGTCTTCAGCAAGGCCCGCCGCAGTCGCGACAACATGTTTACCGTGCTGACAACAGAAAACGCAGGCCAGGAGGCCCGGCTCGGCATGGCCATATCCAAGAAGCACTGCCGGCTCGCATCGTCGCGGAATCGCCTGAAGCGCATCGTCAGGGAGTCGTTTCGCCGTCACCGGGCGGAGCTCGAGGGCCTGGACATAGTCGTGCTGAACCAGAGTGGCACTCACCTGGCAGACAACAAGGCGTTGTTCGACAGCCTGGAGCGGCACTGGAGCAGGGGCCGCGCGAACCGCAGCGCCACGAAGGACAATCGGGCCGATGGATAACCAGCGACTGTTGGTGTGGGCGGCATTCGGCCTGATGCTCTGGATTACCTACCAGGCGTGGATGCAGGACTACGGGCCGCGACCGGCCCAGCAGACAGAATCACCCGCGCCTGCTGCGGAATCGCCGCCAGAGACCGGTCCGGAGCTGCCGGACCTCACCGCAACCCCTGGAGAAGCGCCGGCCCTTCAGCCGGCCGCAGCGGCGGACACGGCGCAAGCGGAGACGATCCAGGTACGGACGGACGTACTGCAGATCGAAATCAGCGAGCAGGGCGGGACGCTGCAGCGCGCGCTGTTGCTCAAGTACCCCGTCCACAAGGACCGACCGAACGACCTCGTCGAGCTCCTGAGTCCGGAATCCGGAAACCATGGCCTGTTGCAGACAGGCCTGCGATCGTCCGGCAACGGCGCAGAACCGAATCACCTCGCAAAGTTTAGCGCGCCGGCAAAACACTTCGAGCTGGGAGACGGGGACGAGCTGCTTGTTCCACTCACCTGGCGCGACGAAAGCGGAGTGACGGTCGAAAAGGTGCTGCGTTTCACCCGCGGCAGCTACCGGATCGATGTCACGCAAACGCTGATAAATGACAGCGAAACGGAATGGCGCGGCGCAGATTATGCGCAGATTCGCCGCCGCTCGGTCCCTATCGAGCGCTCGATGTTCGACGTGG
Organism: Woeseiaceae bacterium; assembly: GCA_022615525.1. Classification (GTDB taxonomy): domain Bacteria; phylum Pseudomonadota; class Gammaproteobacteria; order Steroidobacterales; family Woeseiaceae; genus JAKEGN01. Next base: position 3,438 of record JAKEGN010000159.1, on the reverse strand, counting down.
ATACGTACTCGTTCGACGGGCCGGTCATTTTCAATGGCGAGAAGTCCGAGAAACTGGACCGGGATGACCTGATGTCCGACGGCCCCATGTCGCAGACTGCAACTAATGGCTGGATTGCATCGATTCAACACCATTTCCTGAGCGCGATATCACCAACGCGCGACCAGCCATACCGGTACGGAATCTCGGTCAGGGACAACGTCGCAATATCGAGCCTGATCGCGGCGCCAATCACGGTAGAGGCAGGCGGCGAGCACGCTTTTCAGACCGTCCTGTTTGTCGGGCCAAAGCTGCAGAATCAGCTCGAAGAAATTTCCCCGCAGCTCAAGCTCACAGTGGATTACGGCTGGCTGACCATATTGTCGCAGCCGCTGTTCTGGCTGCTGTCCAGGGTGTACAGCTTTGTCGGCAACTGGGGACTTGCGATCATCCTGGTAACGATCCTCATCAAGATTGCGTTTTACAAGCTGACCGAGGCGAGCGGGCGATCGATGGCGAAGATGCGCGAGATACAGCCGCGCATGAAAGCCCTGCAGGACCGCTACAAGGACGACCGGCAGCAACTCAGCCAGGCCATGATGGACCTCTACAAACGCGAGAAGGTGAATCCGGCCGCGGGCTGCCTGCCGATCCTGATCCAGATGCCTTTCTTCCTGGCGTTCTACTGGGTGCTGCTGGAAAGCGTGGAGATGCGGCAGGCGCCGTTCGCGCTCTGGATTACAGACCTGTCATCCCGGGACCCGTACTTCATTCTGCCGTTGATCATGGGTGCGGCGATGTTCTTCCAGCAAAAATTGAACCCGGCACCCGCGGATCCCGTGCAGGCGAAAGTCATGCAGATCATGCCGGTCGTGTTCACCGGCTTCTTTGCGTTTTTCCCATCGGGGCTGGTGCTTTACTGGGTGACCAACACGCTGCTGTCCATCGCGCAGCAGTGGCGCATCAACAAGGTGGTACACCAGGAAGCACTTGCGGCGAAAGGCGTGAGGAAAAAGAACAAGGGCGAAGAATAGTGAAAAGGTGGAGGATTTATTTTCTTTCGCCCGAAGAAAACGAAGCGAGTAACGCCTTGGCGGTAAGAAGAAAATAAATCCGGCACCTTTTCCCCGCAGGCCGTCGCAGAGAGTGAGCAATATGCGCAACTACGCGCAGGATACTATCGCGGCGGCTGCGACGCCGCCCGGCAGCGGCGGGATCGCCATCGTACGCATTTCGGGCCCGGCCACACCAGAGATCGCGCGGCGGATCCTGGGCAAGCTGCCGAAACCCCGCATGGCAGCGCTCGGCGATTTTCATGACGCAGACGGTCAGCGGATCGATACGGGTATCGCTTTGTATTTTCCGGCGCCACATTCTTTCACCGGCGAACACGTGCTGGAACTGCACGGGCATGGAGGGCCGGTGCCGGTCTCGGACCTCGTCGGCGCTGCGATTGCGCTGGGCGCAAGGCGCGCCGAACCGGGCGAGTTCACCAAGCGGGCGTTCCTGAACGACAAGCTCGATCTCGTCCAGGCCGAGGCCATTGCGGACCTGGTGGGTAGCGGCTCGCGCCAGGCGGCGCGAGCCGCATTGCGATCGTTATCCGGCGAGTTTTCGGCGGCCATCAGCGCGCTTCAGGAGCAGCTCATTCGCCTGCGCATGCATGTAGAGGCTGCAATCGACTTCCCGGAAGAGGAAATCGACTTCCTGGCCGATGCAGGATTGCGCCGCGCTATCGGGCAATGCGCGAGAGCCTTTGCAGAACTGGCAGGCAAGGCCCGGACCGGGAGGCTGTTGCGCGACGGCTATCGCATGGTTATCGCCGGCCGACCGAACGCCGGTAAATCGAGCCTTCTGAATCGCCTGAGCGGCGAGGAGTCTGCCATCGTTACCGAGATTGCGGGCACGACACGTGACATCCTGCGGGAACGTATCGATATCGACGGTCTGGTGGTAGAGCTCGTCGACACGGCAGGCTTGCGCGAGAATCCCGATCGCATCGAGGCGGAAGGAATCCGCCGCGCAATGGAAGCCATCCGCAATGCTGACGCCGTCCTGTGGGTCGAGGATGCGGCCGGGCAATGCGACACGCAAGCGGACTACGCCGCGGCGGACCTGCCGCCTGACATTCCACTCCTCGTTGTACGGAACAAGATCGATCTGAGCGGCGAAATCCCGGGACCAGCGCAGGCGCGGGCGCCTACCATCCTGCTGTCGGCAAAAACCGGCGCGGGCCTGGACTCACTCCGGGCGGCAATTCGCGACCTGGCCGGGTACGAGGACCTTGGCGAGGGCTCATTCACAGCGAGGCGCCGGCATCTCGAAGCGCTGAGGCGCGCGCAGGAACATTTCGATGCAGGCGCCCTGGCGCTCGAGGAGAACAAGGCCGGGGAATTGCTCGCCGAAGAATTGCGATTGGCCCATCAGGCGCTCGGTGAAATCACCGGCGCCTACTCCAGCGATGATCTGCTCGGCCGCATTTTTTCGGAGTTCTGCATCGGCAAGTAATGCCGCGAAAAATCAGCGCTCGGCATCGCGCGCAATAAATGGCCGCGGGCGTATCCAGTGCCAGCTTGCCGCAACCACGGCGCCGAACAGCGTGTAGCAGAGCACGAAGACCCAGGCGGGCGCGCTGTAGTACAGCAATGCCTCGAGCCAGTGAGCCATGAACGAGCCGGCGTAAGGGGCATCACCGGCGCGCTGGCGGAGCGCGGTCTCGAGCGTCGTCAAAGGACACAGAACGTCGAACCAGGACTGAAGCACGACGACCGCTATCGCCAGCAGGTGGCCCAGGCGGAACCAGGGATTGCGTATCCACGACCAGCCAAAGAGGGCGCCGCACAGTATCAAGACAAGCCCGAGAACGACGAACACGACAAAAAGCGTGTGCACCAGCAATACGAGGTCTGCGGCAAGCTGATAGTGGGCCTGTGAGCTCATGACCTGGCTCCGCAACCGCTTAAGACCTGTCGCTCCCGCGCGACATGGTCAGCGGGCAGCAATTGTTGCACAATGACTTAACAATAACCGGGCCTGCGGCAATTGTGTGACGCGTCTCGCGCAAGCGACAGGCCGTTCGGCTATTGTGCGCACACTTGGGCACTTTCGGAGAATTTCATGAAGCGTTTTGTATCTTTTTTGCTACTAATGGGAATGTCGGCCGGCGCCATGGCGCAGGGCGCGGCAAACTCGTCGGGGTTGAATTACACCTACGCCGAGATCGGATATGGGCAGGTGAATTTCGACAGCCCGGACATCGATGGTGACGGTTTCAGTATCGGCGGGTCTTTCGCGCTGACCGACCAGTTTCACCTGTTTGGCGGCTATGCGACCACAGATCTCGATTTCGATGTCGATGCGACCAACTTCGACCTGGGTTTCGGCTTCAATACGCCGCTCGCGGACAACATCGACGTGGTCGCAACGCTATCCTATGTCTATGTGGAACTCGAGGCGTCC
>JAKEGN010000158.1 GCA_022615525.1 Woeseiaceae bacterium | reverse complement strand
TGCGCTCCGGCAGCCTAATCTGGAAGCAAAGCGACACGGTCATTCGCGTCCAGCCGCCACGCGAGGAGGCATTCGATATCCTGGCGCCGGTCGTCAGCGCCGACTTTCGGCTGAGCGGCGATGCCGCGGAAGGCCGGGCCGTGCTGGAAATCGAGCCAGGCATAAGGGCATCGCTGGACCTTGCCACGGACGGAGTGGCGCCGGATTCGGCACTCCGCGGGCGCTTGCTTCTCAGCGGCAGCGAGTGGGACTGGATACCGGTGTTTTTCCCGGAGATCGACAATTTTAAAGGCATGATAAGCGCTGATGCCGCCGCATCCGGCACTTTGGGCGCGCCGCAACTGCGCGGGGAGCTACGCTGGCAGGATGGCGAATTCGCGATACCCGCCCTGAACCTGCCGCTCACCGAAATCGAGGTGACCGTCAGCGGGTCCTCCGCGGGTGACGCCGGCGTCACAGGCTCGGCGACGTCCGGCCGCGGCAAGCTTACCGTGGAAGGACGACTACAGGACCTGCTGAGCGATCAGCGTTCCTTTACGGCGCAACTTGCCGGGCGCAAGGTCACGCTGCTCAACTGGCCCGACTACCGCGTGAGCGCATCACCGGACCTCGTCTTCAGCGGCAGCAGCGCGGGCATCGAAGTCGGCGGCAAGGTTGCGGTGGACCAGGCGACCATTTCGGTGCGGGAATTGCCGGAGGGTGCGGTTTCGCCTTCACCGGACGTCAAGGTCAGCGGCCGGACCGAGGCTCCGAAAAGCGGGCTGCCGCTCAAGGGCAGCCTGGATCTCGAGCTCGGTGAAAACGTGCATGTACAGGCCTTCGGCCTGGACACCCACCTCGAGGGCGGCCTGCGTTTTACGGCGGTGCCAAACCGCGACCCGCGCGCCGAAGGAAAGCTGGAACTGATCGGCGGCGTATTCTCGGCCTACGGCCAGGACCTCACCATAGAGGAAGGAACCATGACCTTCACCGGTCCGCTGGACGATCCCATCATCCTGGTCCGCGCCGTACGGACAGTCGACGGGCCGGAAGGCCCGGTGACGGCCGGCCTGGAACTGCGCGGCCGTGCACAGAATGTGTCGTCGTCGGTTTTTTCGAGGCCGGCGATGTCGGAGGCCGACGCACTGTCCTATCTGGTCATCGGCCGCCCGCTGGAGGAAGCCACCGCAGCGGATGGCAGCATGCTCTCGGGTACCGCGTACGCACTCGGGCTGCGGCAAGCGGCTACCATCACGAACCAGCTCGGGCAAAACCTCGGGCTGGACCAGCTCACGGTTGGCGGCAGCAGCCAGAGCACGACGGAGCTCGTTGCCGGCAAGCAGGTCAACAACAGGCTCTACGTGCGTTACGCGTACGGCGTGTTCACCGAAATCGGCAACCTGCTGCTGCGCTACCGGCTGTCCGATCGCCTGACCATCGAGGCCGGCTCCGGGGAAGCGCAGTCCATGGATCTTCTCTACCTGGTGGAGAAGCCCTAGCTGGTTAGGCTGTGAAAAAGGTGCCGGATTTATTTTTTCCCGGGCAAAATAAATCCGGCACCTTTTTTTACCGGCGTGCGACGGATGGTCGTGTCAGCGCAGTTCCTCGCGGATGAAGTCGAAGCGGTCGTTGCCCCAGAACATTTTGTCGCCGACGAAGAACGTCGGCGCACCGAATGCGCCGCGTGCGATCGCCTCGTCGGTATTGGCTTTCAACTGGTCCTTGATCGATTGCTCGGCGATACCGTCCGGGATGGCGCCCGGAGCCATGCCTGCCTCCGCAGCCAGAGCCTTGAGCTCGGACTCGTCCCCGAGGTTACGCTGTTCTACCCACATGGCATCGAACAAGCGCCGGTGTATTGCAGGAAATTTGCCCTGGCGCTGCGCGAGCAATGCCAGGCGCAAGGCATTCAGGGTGTTCTGCGGAAACAGCGGGTTCATTGTCAGCGGCAGTGCATAGCGTCGCGCCCAGGCGGCGACATCGGCCCGCAGGTAGCGGCCCTTGGCCTCGACCGTTGCCGGCGGACGGTTGCCGGTCGCCTGCATTACGGCCCCGAGCAGCATCGGACGGTAGACAATCTCTGAAGCGTCGAGGGTCCCAAGCTGACTGTCGGCCAGGTAGGAGTACACGCTCACGTAGTCGTAGAAGAATTCGAGTTGTTTTCCCATGCCGAAATCCTGCTCAGACCGGTTTCATTGCGACGAACTTCGGCCGGCGCTCGATGGTCCTGATCCACGCGCGGATCGCCGGATAATTCGCGAGGTCGAATCCGCCCTCACCGGCCACGTGGGTATAAGCAAACAACGCGATGTCGGCGATGCTGAATTGTTCGCCCGCCATGTAGGCATGATTCAACAATTGCTTCTCCATTACACCGAGCGCTGCATAACCTCCTTTCTTCTTGCTCTCGAGATCCGCCTGCCTTGCGGGCGGATTGCCGAGGTAGCGAATGATGAATCGCGAGGTCGCGATGTACGGCTCGTGGCTGTACTGCTCGAAGAACAACCACTGCAAAACCTGCGCGCGGCCGAATCGGTCCGAGCCCGCCAGCGGATTGCCGTCTGCCAGGTAGCAGAGGATCGCGTTGGATTCCGCCAGGTAAGTCCCGTCCGGGAGAGCGAGCAGGGGAACCCTGCCGTTCGGGTTCATCGCCAGGAACTGCGGTGTACGCGATTCACCCGCGAGTATGTCGACTTCCTGCCAGGCATAGGGTATGCCGAGTTCGGCGCAGAGCAGCTGGATCTTGTAGCAATTGCCGGACCGCGAGTCGCCATAGACCTTCAGTTTTTCGCTCATTTTCCCTTGTCCTGATTGCGCGATCTCAGCGCGAATATCTCCCGCCTGTCCAGCCTGCGCTGCGCATAGAACGCGGCGATGCCAGCCGCCGCCAGAGCGTATACCAGGTCGACCGCGGTCAACACCTCGGCTTGCCAGGTTTGCCAGCTCCACACCGTAAGACCCCGCAGCACCTGCAGCGCATTCTGTTCGAGGACGGTTGCGGTCGTCATCAGCGAAACGAGGAAGTTTCCGCTGAAAGCAGCTACCACGGTGACCAACGCTGCGAGTGTGGGAAAGCGCCAGTCGATGCCGCGGCCCGCGCGCTGGACAGCCAACCCTATCAGCGGTCCCTGCAACAGCGCATACCAGTGATAGAAACTATCGGTAACATTCGACAGCCACAACCAGCCGATGTTGAGCACGGCCGCCACGGCTGTTGCAACCAGTGCCGCGCGTGGCAGCGACTGCGCATCGATCAGCGCCTGCCCATCGACCTCCCGCATTGCCGGATCCGGCGGCCTGGAGTGCTTTTTTCGGAGGCGTAACATGGTTGCATCGGCGTTCCTGTCTGGCCGGTGGAGCATATCAGGATGCGCCATACCGACGCCTCACACGGCGTAATGCGTCTCGCCCTGCAACGGCGTTGCGGTAGAATCACAGCCGCTGCAATCCTGCGCAAGAATCAATCCGGAGACAAAAGTGACAGGACAGTTCGCCATTCCCAAACTTCTCACCGCGGTGGCCTGTCTGGCCCTGGCTGCCGGCTGCGCAAGCCCGGTGCAGACCACTCGGACGTTGCACGATCCCGCCTACGCCGATGCCGCGTTCAGCAACTTCCTGGTAATCGCCCTTGGTGAAAATTATGACGCGCGCGCGCAGTTCGAGAGGCAACTCGTTGCTGCCATCAAGAGCAACGGCGGAGCCGCCACGGCCTACTACACCATTGCCGGCAATAAAGCCCAGCTTGCGCGGGAAGACCTC
>JAKEGN010000022.1 GCA_022615525.1 Woeseiaceae bacterium | reverse complement strand
TCTGACCGAGCGCTGCGGCGAGCGCTTTCTTGCGATTTTCATCCATGGTGTCGGTTGCCATTGTTGCCGGGGAATTGGAACGGCGATTATTTCACAAATCGCGCGGCCCGGCAGGTCGTTGCGCGAGCCAAATCGGGGCTTTGTATCAAGAATCGCGCCGAAGCTATTGTTTCAGCGGACGGTACTGGACGCCGCCAGGCACCGACACCGTCTCTACCAGCGTGAAGTCCGTGCATTGCAATTCGATCGCCCGCGCCAGCCGCTGCGTGACGAATGGCTTCGCACGCTTTGCGATGGTGATATGCGGCCGATAACTGTGTTCCTCCGGGCGGATTCCCAACGGTTCGACGGCCTGTCGAATGCGGCCGACCAGTTTCTGCAACTCTGCCGGGACGACGGCCGCCTCCAGGCAGGCGATCTTCGGTCGGGGCCAGAAACCGGCACGGTCGAAACGCAGGCGGAAGGGATCAAAGCCTATGTCCGCGACCGCCGATTTCAGCAACGGCAGGTCCGCCTCGGGAAACTCGCCGATGAACACGAGAGTCACGTGCCAGTTGCGACGATCGACGAAGTCGCCCTCGATGCCGCTGAGCAGCGGGCGCACTACGTCCCGCAGGGTATCCCGCTGCCGGTCCGTCAGCCAGATCGCAGAGAACAGCCTGCGACTGATCATGGAAGTATCGGGGTCAGACCCCGAATGGCTTTGCATTTTTCACGCATTTCTCGCATCCGTTGACCCATCGGGGTCTGACCCCGATTTTCAATTGTGGTCTGACCCTGATTGCTGGCTGTCACAACAGCTCGCGCAGGCCCTGCAGTGCGACGACGACCGCCTTCTGCCGGACAGCAAGGCGATCACCGTCGAATCGGTGAAGTTTCGTCTGCAGCCGGGTACTCCGCTTCTGCCGCTCCGCCCAGGCGAACCATACGGTCCCGACGGGCTTTTCCACGCTGCCACCATCAGGACCGGCAATGCCGCTGACCGCCACGGCCAGGTCCGCGCCGCTCAGCTTGATGACGCCTTCCGCCATCTCCTTCACCGTGGGCTCGCTCACCGCCCCGAACTGCTCCAGCGTGTGTGGTGATACACCGAGCAATGACTCCTTTGCCCCGTTGCTGTAACTGACGATACCGTAGGCAAAACACAGCGAGGCGCCCGGCACGTCGGTGATGCTCTTCGCAATCCAGCCACCCGTGCAGGATTCGGCGGCAGCGACGCTGCGGCCGGATTCGATCAGCTCCCGTACCAGCGCGCGCGCAAGCTCATCCATCGCGTCACTTGCCGACATTCATGACTGCCTCATAGGTCTTCACGTACTGATTCACCATGTTGTCAATCGAGAAGTCCCTTTGCATGCGAGCGCGCCCGCGCGCCCCCATCCGTCGTCGCAACGCAGTATCCTCGATCAGGCGCGCAATTGCAGTGGCCAGGGCATCGCTGTCTTCGGAGGGCACGAGCAGTCCGGTCTGCCCGTTCTCCACGATTTCACGGGCGCCGGCAACGTCGAAAGCGATCACCGGCAAACCGGCTGCAGATGCCTTGAGCATGGCGACGCCGAGGCCCTCACGAACAGCCGGATGCACCAGCAGGTCGAAACCTGACAGGAAATCATCCAGGTCATCGCGATAACCGGCGAAATGCACCATACCGTTCAGGCCCAGCGCGGCAACCAGGCGCCGCAGTGCTTCGTCAAGCACGCCACTGCCGAACACTTCGAGGCGCAGCCGGGGATACCTGCCCTTAAGTGAAGCAAGGGCCTCCAGCAAAAAACGGTGACCCTTGCGTGGAATCAATTGGGCGACGATGGCGATGGCAAAGGCGTCGCGGTCGATGGCGAATTCGCGCGCGAGGAATTCACGGTCGGGTTGCTGGCGTAATTGACTTGCGTCGACCGCGCTGCGGATCACAACCAGTCGTTCGTCATCCACGCCGGCCTTGCGCAGCACCTCGGCGATGTTTTCGGAAATGGCGACCACCCTGGCAAATCGCCGGTAGCGCAATGCGGACATCAACGCCGGCTCGGTATTGTCAACCCGCCGCGAGACGATCGCCGGCAGTCCGACCATGGATGCCGCCTGGCCCCCGAGAAAATCGGCCCCGCGTCGGCTGTGGCAATGGACCAGGTCGGGCGCCTCGCGAATCAGCACCCGCCGCAGGCGCCAGACGAATGCCAGGTCGAGCTCCCCTGCACAGGGCAGTGCGGTCACCGGGATGCCCGCAGCGGCTGCCACCGACTCGATTGCGGAGTGGCGCGTGCACACCAGCAGGTTGTCGATTCCCCGCGCTTCAAGGCCCTGCAGCAGCCAGATCACCTGCTGCGCACCACCGTAAAAATGGCGCCCGGTTTCGACATGGACGATTTTCATCTGCGGACGGCGCTTCCCGGTGGCATCGACTTGGGATGTACCAAAGGCTAGCATGTTGGGCCCGCAATTCCAGTGCGAGCAACGATTCCAGTGAACGCCGAACCCGGGTCCATCCATACGCCGATGATGCAGCAGTACCTGCGCATCAAACGCGAATACCCGGACATGCTGTTGTTCTATCGCATGGGTGACTTCTACGAGTTGTTCTACGACGATGCGAGACGCGCCGCGGCAATACTCGATATCACGTTGACCGCGCGCGGCAAATCCGGCGGCCAGCCTATTCCCATGGCAGGCGTGCCCTACCACGCAGTCGAAGCCTATCTCGCCAGGCTCGTGCGCAAGGGCGAATCGGTAGCCATCTGCGAGCAGATCGGCGATCCCGCCGAAGCCAGGGGCCCGGTCGAGCGGAAGGTCGTCCGCATTGTGACCCCGGGAACGCTTACCGACGAAGCACTGCTGCCGGAGTCGCGCGATAACCTGGTTGCAGCGATTTTCGCGGACGGAAAGCGGAATGGCATCGCCTGGCTCGATCTGGCCGGGGGACGGTTCCGCGTGACCGAGGTCAGCTCAAGGGACGATCTGGCGGGTGAGATCGAGCGGCTGCGACCTGCCGAGATCGTGACCAGCGAGGACCAGCCTCGCGCGGAAGGATTCCGCGACGAGATCCGCGTCACCTCGCGGCCGTCGTGGCATTTCGAGCTGGACAGTGCGACCCGACTGCTGTGCTCGCAGTTTCGCACCCGGGATCTTTCAGGTTTCGGCTGCGACGGCATGCCGCTTGCCGTCACGGCAGCCGGTGCGCTGCTGCAGTATGTGCATGACACGCAAAAGACCTCGCTGCCACATCTCCAGGCGCTTTCCGTCGAGAACAGCGGCGAGGCCATCGTCATGGACGGCCCGACGCGACGCAATCTCGAGCTTGAGCAGAGCCTGTCCGGGCATCATGAGCACACGTTGGCCGGGATCATGGACCGCTGCCGAACGCCGATGGGCAGCCGGCTGCTGCGCCGCTGGATACAGCGGCCATTGCGCGACCGGGAGGTGCTACGGGCGCGCTGCCAGGCGACGGAGACCTTGCAAGCGAATCGCATCGCCGTGAACCTGCAGGAGGGGTTGCGCGGAGTCGGTGACATGGAACGGATACTGTCACGCGTCGCGCTTCGATCCGCGCGGCCGCGCGACCTGCGGCAGTTGCAGTCCGCCCTGACGCAGGTTCCCACATTGCGCAGCACGCTGCAGCCAGTCGATTCGCCCTTGTTGCAATCCTTGCGCACCAGGGTCAGCGAGCACCTGATGCTGCGGGACATCCTGGGCAAAGCCATCATCGACAATCCCCCGATGCTCATTCGCGACGGCGGTGTCATTGCCGACGGTTACGACGAAGAGCTGGACGAGCTGCGCAACATCGCCGGTAATGCTGACCGCTACCTGATGGATCTTGAGGCTCGCGAGAAACAACGTACCGGTATTTCAACGTTGAAGCTCGGGTACAACCGGGTGCACGGCTATTACATCGAAATCAGCAAAGGACAGGCGGGCAAAGCGCCGGACGAGTACACGCGCCGCCAGACGTTGAAAGGTGCCGAACGCTACATTACGCCCGAACTCAAGGCATTCGAGGACAAGGTCTTAAGTGCCCGCGAACGCGCGCTGAATCGTGAGAAACTGCTGTACGAGGGTCTGCTGGACCGGCTGCTCGAGGCATTGCCCGAATTGTTGCAAACTTCCGCGGCTCTGGCAGAACTCGACGTGCTCGCCTGCTTCGCAGAACGTGCCACCGCCCTCAACCTCAGCCGGCCGGAATTTGTCGATGAACCGTGTATCGAAATACGCGGTGGCAGGCACCTCGTCGTCGAGCAGGTTATCGATGCGCCATTCATCGCCAACGACCTGTCGATGTCGGAACGACTGAGGCTGCTCGTGATCACCGGTCCCAACATGGGCGGAAAGTCGACCTACATGCGCCAGGCCGCGCTGATTGTGATCCTCGCACACATCGGCAGCTTCGTACCGGCAGAGAGCCTGCGCGTAGGACCCATCGACCGCATTTTCACGCGCATCGGTGCATCGGATGATCTGGCCGGCGGCCGTTCGACCTTCATGGTGGAGATGACCGAAACCGCCACCATATTGAACAATGCGACCGCGCAAAGTCTCGTACTGATGGACGAAATCGGCCGCGGCACCAGCACTTTCGACGGATTGTCACTCGCGTGGGCGGCGGCGCATTACATGGGAGAGAAAGTGCGCGCGTTCACCCTGTTTGCGACACACTACTTTGAATTGACAGCATTGTCGTCGGAGATCCCGGACTGCGCCAACGCGCACCTCGATGCAACCGAACACAAGGGTCAGCTGGTGTTCCTGCACGCCGTCAAGCCGGGCCCGGCCAACCGCAGTTACGGCCTGCAGGTAGCGGCGCTGGCTGGCGTGCCACAGGTGGTGGTACGCCGCGCGAAATCCTACCTGGCATCCCTCGAGGCACAGCGGCACACCGACACGCCGCAGGGCCAGCTGCTATTCACGACGCCTCCGGAAGCAGAGCCTGATGCAGTGCGGGAAGCATTGTCCGCGATCGATCCGGATACGCTGACGCCGAAAGAAGCACTGCAACTCCTGTACGAGCTGAAGAAGCTTTAGGCGATTCGATCTCCTGCAGGAGCCCAATCCGCCCTTCGAGCCCGGAACTGGCAACAAGGCTGGCGCGGATTGATCTTTAGTGACTAGCCTGTCGACGCTGATATCTGCTCTGCAGGCGGCGCGGACGTCCAAACCTCGCGCGGTTTCTGAGTGTGGCGAATCAGCGTCGCCGAGTTCGTGGACGTTTACCGAACTCCGAGACGGCGACGCGACGGTATGCCTTTCGAGTGAGTTAAGATCTCCGAGGGAGAAAGGCATGGCGGCGTGGCGCCGTCAGCGCGATCAGTCGGAAGCGTTGCAGGCGACGTCAATGCCGCAGGAATGCACCGTTCCGGAGAAAGGCCGCGACCTGTTCGGCAACTTTTTTCGAGAGCACCAGGCCGCTGTGGCTCGTTGCGACGCAAATGTGATCTCTGGCACCGGCAAGCCGGGTTTCCGAGACGGCGACCGTGCCGTCGTTCGGCCCGTCGAATGAGGTGACCAGCCGGCCGAGGCCTGCCGCCATGGTGCCGGCAATAATGCCAACCTCATGCTGTTCGGTAACAACTTGTGCCCAGTCGCTGGCGGGATTTCCGGTCACCCCATCCGCGATGGACCTGCCGAGTATGGACTTCCCCCAGTCGTGTCGGCTGAGATCGATCGCCGCGCGAGAACCACAAAGCGGCGATCCTACGCATACCGCGCGCGCCGCCGGCACCTGCGGGTGCAGCAGGAGCATGCGCAGGAGCACGACCCCACCCAGGCTGTGACCGACGAGGTGTACCGGTTCGGCAGTGCCGTGCTGCCTGACAAATTCGGCAAGCATTGCCGCGTTGTCATCGAGGGTTCCGCGTACCGACGGATAGCTAAAGAGAAATCCTTCGAAACTATGGCGCTTCGCGAGGTATCGACGGACGAAAGCCATTTCGCCGCCCGGCATCCACATACCATGCACGTAGACGACGGCGGTCATAGTGACCATTCGAGCCGCAACTGCTCCAGTGCGGCGCGATTGGTCCAGGACCAGACGCGCTCGATCGCCTCGTCGACCGGGCACCAGCAATAAGCTGAATGCTCTGCATCGTGAAGGCGAATCGGAACGGTCCGGTCCAGCCGATACCGAAATTCGAACTCGACGTTTTCCACTACACCGGGGGGATATCGGTGGCGCCAGCGCGGATCGATGACGAACTGGCGGCTCAATCCGCTGTAGCTCAGCGTGCCCTCGTTCGTTAACCCGGTTTCCTCCGCCAGCTCGCGAACCGCGGCATCGGTATACTGCTCGCCCTCCGCGAGGCTGCCCGTTACGGATTGCCAGAATTCGAACGGCTGCAAGCGGTGCAGCAGCAGCACGTCGCCGGCGCCGGTATGCACAAGGATCAGGACTGAAACCGGTCTGCGAAAGGTCGGTCGGTCCATCGCGTGTCGCGTTTACTCGCTGCGCGGCATGCGAATCCGGATGCCCGCTTCCTTGAGCTGCTGCGCCGAC
>JAKEGN010000021.1 GCA_022615525.1 Woeseiaceae bacterium | reverse complement strand
GGTCGGCCGTGTTGCCGGAGCGGACCTTGGCGGCCTGTCGCTCGGCGCACTGCTGACATCGCTGATCATTGCGCGCAGCAACCGCCGCTACCTGATCCTGTTCGGTGCGAGCCTCGCGATCCTGAGCAACGCGTTGTGTACCGTGTTCGTAACCTACGACGAAGTGCTGTGGCTGCGGCTGCTTGCCGGCGTGGGCAGCGGCATCTACACGGCGGTTGCAGTAGCCTCGCTCGGCGCCTGTTCGAAACCGGCGCAAGCCTACAACATGATGTTGTTCGCATTCGCGTTTTCACAGGCGCTGGAAATGCACTTCCTCCCGCAACTGTCCATGAACGGGATTTACTACACCTTCATGGGCGCCTACGCGCTGGGACTGGTCGTGGTGCACTGGATCCCGCCCTATCCCGCCGAGAAAAGGCTGGATGTGGAGATCGATGTACCGGAGAAAAGTGGCGAACACCACATCGTGCACCGGCACGTGCCGGCCTACGTGCCGTGGCTGTGCCTGGGGGCCATAGTCTTTTCCTATACGAACATAGGTGCGTACTGGGCTTACATCGAGCTTGCGAGCCTCGATGCCGGTATCGCGGACGAGTGGATAGGACAGATACTCGTGTGGGCTTCCTTTTCGAGTATAGCCGGCTGCCTGATCGCAACGGTGCTGAGCAATCGCTTCGGCCTGGCCCGTCCGTTGCTCGGCGCACTGCTCGCAATGTTCACGATCGTCGGCATGCTGGCTTTCGGGATCAATGACATCAACATCCTTGTCAGTGTATTCAGCTTCAATTTGCTGTGGGTATTCGTCGATGTCTACCAGATGGCGACCATTGCCAACGTCGACCACTCCGGCAGCTTTGCGTCACTCATGCCCGGAGCACAGGGCCTCGGCCAGATCATCGGCCCGAATGTCGCTGCGACCATTCTGGGCCTGGGCCTCGGTTACGCCGGTGTGTTCACGATGTGCGCCCTTGCTGCATTTTCAGGGATGTGCATTTATGCCGTGATGTACCTGCGCCTGCGAAAAACCATTCCGGCTCTCGCCGACGCGTCCTGAGGCTGCGCCGACGACGTATAATGGCGCGTTCCCGGATCACAGCCCCGTATGAGCGAAATGCACAAGAGCCATCTTTTCTATATGTCGACGACGCGCCGTCCGCGGCTTGCGCGTGCCTCCGGAATTTACCTGTGGGACGTGGACGGCAATCGCTACATCGATGCCTCCAGCGGCCCGATGGTCTCGAACATCGGCCATTCGAATCCGCGCGTCCTCGCCGCCATGAAAAAGCAGATGGACAAGGCGACGTTCGGCTACCGCCTGCATTTCGAAAACCAGGCCGCCGAAGATCTTGCGTCGCAGACAGCCGCACTCATGCCGCCGGAGCTGGACCGCATATTCTTCGTGTCCGGCGGATCCGAAGCGATCGAAAGTTGCCTGAAGCTCGCGCGCCAATATGCGATCACACAGCGCGCTGACAGTCGTTGGAAGGTCATTTCGCTGTTTCCCTCGTATCACGGCTCGACACTCGGCGCCGTGGCAATCACAGGAATGACGCAGTTCGTCGAACCGTTTGCGCCGATGATCCGCGTCATGCCGAAAATCCCGGCACCCACCTGCTACCTCGATTTCGACAATTTGTCACAAGAGGAACGTGGCCTCCGCTATGCGGACAATCTGCGTGCCGAGATCCTGCGGCAGGGGCCGGACACCGTCCTCGCTTTCATCATGGAGCCGGTCGGTGGCGCCTCCACCGGCGCCCTGGTAGCACCCGACTCGTTTTACAGGAGAGTGCGCGAGATCTGTGATGAGTTCGGCGTACTGCTGATAGCCGATGAAGTCATGACCGGCGCCGGGCGCACAGGCAGGTTTCTCGCTTGCGAGCACTGGAATCTCAGGCCCGACATCATCGGCATGGCAAAGGGATTTGCTGCCGGGTACGCGCCGCTCGGTGCGATGGCGGCGCGCCGCGACATCGTCGATGCCGTCATGGCCAATGGCGGTTTTGCGCACGGCTACACATATGCCGGCAATCCGCTCGCCTGCTCCGCCGGAGTCGCGGTGCTCGAGGTACTGCAACGAGGCAAGCTGGTCGACCGGGCACGGGTCATGGGCGATAAACTCAAGTCCGAACTCGCGGGCCTGATGTCTCGCTATGAGATCATCGGCGATGTGCGCGGCAAAGGTCTTTTGCTGGCATTCGAGCTGGTCAGCGACCGCAATACGATGGCGCCCTTGCCAGCCCAACTCAATGCACATGTTGAACTGGTCGAGGAAGCTTACAAGAGAGGTCTTATAATCTACTCGCGAAGAACACGCGGTGGAACGATCGGTGATCACTTCATGGTCTGCCCGCCGCTTATCGTCGACGAGGAACAGATTGCCGAGATCATGGGCCTGCTGACCGAGAGCCTTGATGCAATGATCAGTAAACTGAAACTGCCACCGCGAAGCGGGTAACGATCGATGTCCGACAAAGTCATTATTACCTGTGCCGTGACCGGTTCCATACATACGCCGACCATGAGCGACTTTCTGCCGTTCAAGCCCGCTGATATTGCCAGGCAATCGATCGAAGCTGCGGAAGCCGGAGCCGCGATACTGCACTTGCATGCCCGCGATCCGGAGACCGGCCGGCCAACCGCCGATCCCGGTGTATTCATGCAGTTCCTGCCGCAGATTCATGCGGGCTGTGACGCGGTCATCAATATCACGACCGGAGGAAGCTCCCTGATGACCCTGCAGGAACGGCTCGCGGCTCCGGTAGCAGTGGAACCGGAGATGTGTTCGCTGAACATGGGCTCGATGAACTTCGGCCTCTTTCCCATGAAGCGCCGTTACTCGAACTGGAAGTACGACTGGGAACCGAAACTGCTGGATGCAACGCGCGATGTCGTATTCAGGAACACCTTTGCTGATATAGAACAGGTGTTCCACCAGCTCGGCGACCGTTGCGGCACGCGATTCGAGTTCGAATGCTACGACGTAGGGCACATACAGACACTCGCTTTCTACCTGAAGGAAGGCCTCGTCAGGAAGCCGGTATTCGTGCAGTTCGTCATGGGGGTCCTCGGCGGTATCGATGCGGCACCGGAACAACTGATGCACATGAAGGCCACCGCGGACCGGTTGCTCGGAGACAATTACCGTTTCTCGGTGCTGGCGGCGGGCCGCTGGCAGATTCCGCTGGCCACGATGGGCGCAATCATGGGCGGCAACGTCCGTGTGGGCCTCGAGGACAGCCTGTTGATCGGCAAGAACAAGCTCGCAACCAGCAATGCCATGCAGGTGCGAAAGATTCGCACGATACTCGAGGAACTCGGGCACGAAATCGCCACGCCGGAAGAAGCGCGCGACATGCTGCAGCTTAAAGGCGGCGACAAGATCAGGTTCGAGGGAAGCTCTGATTAATTTGTCATTGCGAGGAACGAAGTGACGAAGCAATCGGCAAAGCGTGGTTGTCAAAGCATGAGATTGCTTCGCTGCGCTCGCAATGACGGGACTTTCGAATTAGTCAAAGTTTCCCTGGCTCGAAAAACAGCAGACCCGGCACCTTCTCCGGGCCTTGGAAATTCTTGAGCCAGTGAGCAACGATACCAGGAACATCACGATACGATTTGCGGGTATCGACGATGCCGAGACAGTGTACGCGATGATTTTTGCGCTGGCCGAGCTGCTGGGCGATGAGCGCAAGGTCGTCAGCACCGTGGATGACTTCATAAAGTATGGCTTTTCGAAGCATCAGGCGTTCGAGGCCCTGCTGGCTGAACAGGACGGCAGGCCCGTGGGTATCTGCCTGTTCTTCTACAGTTTCTCAACCTGGCTGGGGGCGCTCGGTGTCTACATTCAGGACCTGTACGTCAGCGACGAAGCTCGCGGTTCCGGGCTCGGCCGCATGCTGGTCGCGGAAACGGCACGCATTGCTTCCGGACGCGGCGCCAATCATCTGCGACTTGCAGTCGACAGCAAGAACAGCGATGCGCAGGCCTTTTACGAGTCGCTGGGAATGAAAGTGCGGAATGATGAACTGATCTACCAGGCCAGTGGTGACGCGTTCGCCGCGCTCGCCGCAGGAGCGGAAGGCGCATGAAGGTCATCTTCACGGAGAAGCAGAAGAAGCACTACCCGCATACCTTTTTTTCCTCCGGCGCAGCACAACCCAATCCCGAGGTACCGGAAAGAGCCGACCGGCTCCTTGCCGCAGCGACCTCCTGCGGCCTGGTCGCGGAAGAACCGGCGGATCACGGTCTCGAATTCATCGCCGCTGTTCACACGCAGCGGTACCTCACCTACCTGCAAAACATTCACGCGCGCTGGATGCGCATCGAGGGCGGCTCCAGCGAAGTCGTGCCCGGCATTCATCCGGATCGGCGCGACGGCGGCTACCCGGCTTCGGCAGCAGGTCAGGCCGGCTGGCACCACTGTGACACCGCCAGCCCTGTTTCGGCCGATACCTGGGGCAGCGCCTTGTGGAGCGCGCACACTGCGGCGGAGGCGGCGAAGAAAGTGCTCGGCGGAGATCGCGCCTGCTACGCGCTTTCGCGGCCACCCGGTCACCACGCGACCCGCGAGGTCGCATCGGGATTCTGCTATCTGAACAATGTAGCGGTTGCTGCCGCCGTATTGCGTACTCGCCATGATCGCGTGGCGATTCTTGATGTCGACCTGCACCATGGCAACGGCACGCAGGAAATATTCTATGAAAGACCGGATGTCTTCACCGTTTCGATCCATGCCGACCCGGTGCGTTTCTACCCCTTCTTCTGGGGCTACGCGGAAGAACGTGGCAGCGGTCCAGGCAAGGGATTCAACCTGAACTTGCCGTTGGCCCGTGGCACTGCCGATGACCGCTACCTGCAGACGCTCGATGCTGCCATCACCGCCATCCGGAAATTTTCGCCCGGGGCCATCGTGATTGCCCTGGGACTCGACGCTTACGAAGGAGATCCGTTGCGTGGTCTCGCTGTCAGCACCGCAGGCTTCGATCGGATTGGCCGGCGTATTGCCGAGATGGGGCTGCCGACCGTACTGGTCCAGGAAGGCGGGTATATTTGTGACGCATTGGGTGACAACCTGTCGTCCTTCTTGCAAGGATTCCTGAACCATGGATAACGCCGGCTGGGTCTCCGTACTTCCACCAGTTCTCGCCATCGTGCTCGCCATCTGGAGCAAGCAGGTCATCCTGTCCCTGTTCGCAGGCATCTGGATCGGATTCACGGTGCTGAGCGGTTTCAACCCGCTGACCGGGCTCACCGCCGGGCTCGATGGCGTGGTGAACGTCTTCAGCGATCCCGCCGACACGCGCGTATTGATTTTCACCCTCATCATCGGCGCGCTGATCGCGACTATCGAGCATTCCGGCGGCGTGCGAGGATTTGTGTACTTCCTCGAAACCAGGCGTTGGGTGCACAACGGGCGGCGAGCCCAGTTGCTCGCGTGGGTCACCGGCCTGGTCATATTCATCGAGTCGAACATCACCCTGCTGGTAGCAGGCGCTATCAGCAGGCCCCTGTTCGATCGTTACCGCGTATCGCGCGAGAAACTTGCCTATATCATCGATTCGACGTCGGCGCCTGTCTGCATAATGATCCCAATCAATGCGTGGGGCGCAGTTGTCGTCGGACTCGTTGCTTCGACCGGCGTCGCGGATCCGCTGGGCACATTCATTGCGGCAATTCCCTACAACCTGTATGCCATCTTCGCGATCCTGCTTTCGGGCGGAATGATCTTGCTGAATTTCGATTTCGGCCCGATGAAGGCGGCGGAACAACGGACCCGGCAGGGACAGCTGCTGTGGCCAGGCGCGTTGCCGCTGGTCGATGTGTCCGCCGAAACACCGGCACCCGAGGAAGCCAGTGCGGCTGTTCCATCGGCCGCGCTGATGGCAGTTCCGATACTTGCCATGATCCTGATGATGCCGATTGGCATGTACCTGACCGGGGACGGCAGCATCACGCAAGGCTCGGGCTCCGTGTCTATACTGTGGGCTGTCTGTTTCGCGCTGTTTGCGTCGTGGGTCATGATCCTCGCGGGACGCAAGAGCACAGTCAGCGATCTGATGGTCGTATTCATGAAAGGCGCCGGCGCGCTGCTGCCGATTTCGGCAATCCTGCTGCTCGCGCTGGCACTGGGCGACGTTGCGAACCTCCTCGGTACAGGCAACTACGTTGCGAACGTCGTCGGCGACAACATACCCGCCGTCTGGCTGGCGCCACTGATTTTCCTGACTTCGGCATTCATAGCTTTTTCCGTTGGATCGAGCTGGGGAACTTTCGCCATCATGATTCCGATTGCCATACCGATCGCGGCGACTCTCGGGCTTTCGATACCGCTGTTTCTCGCCGCCGCAATGTCGGGAGCGATTTTCGGTGACCACGCATCACCGATCAGCGACACGACCGTGGTTGCTTCGATGGCATCGGCAACCGATCACATCGACCATGTTCGCACGCAACTTCCTTACGCATTGCTGGCGGCGGCGTTCGCAACCGCGGGGTTCTTCCTGCTCGGATTCACCAGTTGACCTGGCCGATACGTCGCATCCTTCTCGCTATTCCAGGCACTGTATTGTTCGCCATCGGCGCTCTTGCCGAGGAGCCCGCCGCCGGCCCCACTGAGCTTCCTTCGCCCGAGTTGCTGGAAGAGAAGAACGCCCGCATCGGCACGATCACGATTGAAACGAGTAACATTTTCGACCTCAGCAAACCGGGGGAGAACAAGACGCTCTATCGCTGGGCCAATGCCCTGCACGTCGTGACGAAACCGGGCGTCATCAAGGCACAGTTGCTCTTTGACGAGGGCGATCCGTACTCGATACAGGAGATAGAGGAAACGGAGCGGTTGTTGCGGCAGAACGACTACCTGCGCGACGTTCAGGTCGAGCCGGTCCGGTTCGAAGACGGTATCGTGGATCTGAAGGTTGTCACCGCTGACGTCTGGACATTGACACCCAGCATAAGCGCCGGGCGCCAGGGCGGCGAAAACAGCTTCGGCATCGGGCTAAAGGAACAAAACCTGTTCGGCAGCGGGGCTTTGCTTCACCTCAAGTACAAATCGGACGTTGACCGGGATACGATGACCCTGGATTACGCCAATCGGCACTTTCGTGGCTCGCGCGATCACCTGGCATTTCGTGCCGGCAAAAACAGCGATGGCTACGATCACCGGTTCTACTACGCCCGGCCGTTTTTTGCCCTCGACAGCCGCCGCTCGAGTGGCATCGCGCTGGCAACCGCGGAACTCGTCGAGCCGCTATATGATCGCGGGGACGTCATTTCGGATTTCCTGCACACGCTGCAGCACCACGAGCTGTTTGCCGGACGTTCGGCGGGCCTCAGGAACGGCTGGGTCCGGCGATTCTTCGCCGGCGTCGTTTATGACGATCACGAGTTCGCATCGACGCCGCTAACACTGGATCCGGTTACTCTCGTGCCGGACGATCGCCGGTACATCTATCCCTACTTCGGCTTCGAAACCATTGAGGATCATTTCGACGAGGTCGAGAATTTCGACAAGATCGGACGCGTCGAGGATCGTTTCCTCGGTACCCGCTTTGCGTTCCGCCTGGGTTATTCGCCGGAAGCATTCGGCTCGAGCAACAACGCATGGCACTACAACGCGAGCTTCACCAATGCGATCGTCGCCAGCAAGAAGAGTTCGTTCACCGTTGCGAGCGGCCTGAGCGGCCGCTTCGAGGATGGAGAGACCAGGAATTTCCTGTTGTCTTTGGAGACGCGATTCCACAGACGCCTTACCAAAAGTCAACTTTTTTACGCCAGCGTGACCGCGTCAGGCAGCGAAAATCTCGACCTCGACAACCAGTTGCTGATTGGCGGGGATAGCGGCCTGCGGGGATATCCGCTGCGTTACCAGGGTGGCGAAGCCAAGGCGCTGCTGACGCTCGAGCACCGTGTTTTCACCGACTGGTATCCGTGGCGTTTTTTCAATGTCGGTGGCGCGATATTCTTCGATGCCGGCAGGACCTGGGGCCAAAACCCGGTCGGTGGACCCAGTCTCGGGCTGCTTCGTGATGTCGGCATCGGACTTCGCCTTGGCAGCAACCGGATTGGCGAAGGAGGCGTGCTGCACATCGACTTCGCGTTTCCGCTGGATGGCGAGGAGACGATCGACAATTTTCAGATCCTGATCGACGCTAGGTCTAGTTTCTGATCTCTCCGGAGCCGAGGTACAGCCTGGCAACCGACTCGGCAAGCGGATCCACCTCCGGATCACGGCGATTGGTCAGGGCGATCACGGTAAGCCGTTGCTCGGGAAACCGCTGGATGAAGTTGCGAAAACCGCTGGTACTGCCGCTGTGGTGCATGCGCCGGTATCCGTGAAAGTCGTCGATACGCCAGCCGAACCCATAGTCCTCGAGGTTGGGCGTAAGCGCCTGTTCGAACAACCCGGCCGGGATCAGGCGCTCGGTATACAACGCCTGGTCCCACTTGAACAGGTCGTTCAATGACGAATAGATACCGCCATCACCGAGCACCGCGCTCCAGGGACTCTGGTCCGAACCACTGACCCCGGATTCATCGACGGTATACCCGTAGGCACGATTCGACACGACGGATATGCCGTCCTGGTAAGCAACCGTCGTGTTCATGCCCAGCGGTTGGAAAATATTGGCGTGCAAAAACCCCGCGAATGGCTGGCCGGACACTTTTTCGACCATCATCGCCAGCACCGCGTAACCGGAATTGCTGTAGCGGTATTGCGTGCCCGGCTCGAAGTAGAGCGTATCCTGCTGCCGCATGATGTCGAGCACGCCACTGTCCGTTACCTGGACCGGGGAGTCCTCGGGCACGAAGTCCTCGTAATCGATCAGCCCCGAGGTGTGCTGCAGCAGGTTGCGAATGCTGACGTTGCGTCCGTACTCCGGAAAATCCGCAAAGACGTCGGTAATCCTGTGCTCGAGCGTAAGCTTGCCGCGATCGACCAGCATGAGTACGCACATTGCGGTGAACTGCTTGGTGAGCGAAGCGAGGCGGAAATTGGTGTCGGCGGTAATCGCGACATTGCTGGCGACATCCGCCAGCCCGTAGACCCGCGTCAATACCGGCTGGCCGTCACGCACCACGAGTACTGCCGCGCCGGGCATGCCGATACCGGAGTAATCTGAAAACAGCTTGTCCACCTTGTCCTCGTTTTCCACGGCGCAGCCGCCGAACAGCATTGTTGAAACCAGCAACGCGGCAATCGTCCTATTCTCCATTCCGTCCTTCTCCGTTGAAAGCCGCCGGCAGTTGGCCGCTGAAGCAATATTCGACCGGGCCCGTCATAGTCGCCGTGCCGTCATCGTCAATGCCTATCTCGACCTCCCCCGCCGGCAATTCGACCGTGAACTGTCTTGCATCCGTCAATCCGCGCGCCAACGCCGCATAGGCAGCGACACAGGCGCCGCTGCCGCAAGCCTCCGTCAGTCCCGCAGCTCGTTCGTACACAGCAAGCCGCATGCGGGCAGGCCCGAGCATCTGCGCAATGCCCACGTTCACCTGTTGCGGAAACAGCGGGTTCGCCTGTATCGGTGGCGCCAGTGCGCGCAAGTCTATTGCATCGATGTCGTTGACGAAGAACACGACGTGCGGATTGCCGATATTCAGGGCGACCGCATCCGGAAGCCGGCCGTCACCGATACGCAGATGGCAGGTATCGCGTTCCTCGCTGAGGGGAATCCGTTGCCAGTCCATGCTGATCTTCCCCATGCCACAGCTGACGCGTTTGTAGCCAACGCGCCGGCATTCGAGAATTCCGTTTCTTGTTTCGAGTGTAACGGTATCCGCGCCGCGCTCTTCCAGCAGCAACCACGCGACGCAGCGCGTGGCATTTCCACAGGCTTCGGCTTCGCTTCCGTCGATGTTGTAAAAGCGGAGGTGTGCCACCGGCCCGGAAGGCTGCGATCGCGGCGGCGGATTTTCGATGACCACCAGCTGATCGGCGCCGACGCCGGCTTGCGGATCGCAAATGGCAACGATTTCCCGCTTGCCCGGCCGGTACGGTTCCGCACGGCCATCCACGATTACGAAGTGATTCCGAAGGCCGTGCATTTTCAGGAATGCACGGCCCCCGCCGCTCATGCCGGGCCAGTGGCCGTGTGATTCTGATGATGGATGCATGCGGCAGGACTTGGTCGCCAGGGGCGTGGTATATAAGAATATCGTCGCCTGCGGGCAACGGCAAAAAAACAAAGGCCCGTGGCCGGAGTGAAGATAATGACAGAATCCCTGTTCCGGGAGGACTCCTATCTCAAGGAGTGCCAGGCCAGAGTGCTGCGCACGACCGACACCGCAATCGTGCTCGACCGTACGGTGTTCTACCCGATGGGTGGCGGTCAGCCGGGCGACACCGGCAGCATTCGCTGGAACGACGGCAACGTGGCGGTCACCGATACCCGCTATGGCGCGGATGGCTCGATCGAACACCTCGTTGCCGAAATGAGCGTGCTGCCGGCACCCGGCACGACGGTTACCGCAAGCATCGACTGGGACCGGCGCTATCGGCACATGCGCATGCATACCGGGTTGCACCTGCTCGGCTCGGTACTGCGTTACGGCGTCACCGGCGGGAATATATCCGCAGACAGGAGCCGCCTCGACTTCGATATGGAAGACTCATTCGACAAGGACGATGTGAACCGGCGCCTGCAAGCCCTGGTCGAGGAGAATCACCGCGTATCCTGCCGGTGGATCAGCGATGCGGAACTCGCTGCACAGCCGGAACTCGTACGCACCATGTCCGTGCAACCGCCGAAGGGGGCCGGGAAGGTGCGGTTGCTGGAAATCGAGGGCGTCGATCTGCAGCCTTGCGGTGGTACGCACCTGAATTCGACCGCGGAAGTCGGCGGGATTCGACTCGGCAAGGTCGAAAAGAAGGGCAAGCACAATCGCCGCGTGTATATCGAGCTGGACTGATTCCCCGGGGGGAGTATTGCGACAGAAATTGCTGGGGAGCGCCTTTGCGCTCGCACTTGCGTTGACGGCGAATGCCAGGCAGGAATCGTTACCGGAAGTCGTTGTGGATTCGGGTTCCGGAAACCCGATCCGGTTGACTCGTTTTGTGCACGATGAGGCGGCTATTGACGTCGACGGCCATCTCGACGAGCCGGCCTGGTCGAACCTGCCGGCGATACGCGAGTTGCGGGTCCTCGAGCCGGACACGCTCGCCGAGCCACGCTACGCGACCGAGGTCAGGATCCTGTACACCGAGCTCGGACTCTATATCGGTGTCGACATGGAGCAGCCGGCCGATACCCTGGTCCGGCGCTTTACGCCGCGGGACGATTTCGACGTAAACCGCGACTATGTGTCGGTGACGCTGGACACATCCGGCAGCGGTCGATACGGCTACTGGATGAACGTTTCACTCGGAGACAGCCAGCGCGACGGAACGATTTTGCCGGAACGCCTGTACAGCGCCGAATGGGACGGCGCGTGGTATGGCGCGACCCAGGTCACCGCGCGCGGCTGGTCTGCGGAAATGTTCGTGCCCTGGTCGCAAATGGCGATGACCCGGGAACGGGACCAGCGGCGTATCGGCTTTTACATGCAGCGCCAGGTGGCGCACCGCAATGAAATCTGGGGCTGGCCCGCCCTGCCCAGTTCGCAATCCCGCTTCATGAGTGCATTTCAGCCACTCGAGTTGCAGGGCATCGATCCGCGCCAGCAGTGGAGCGTGTTTCCGTACGTGTCGTCCACGGTCGACCAGGTCACCGATGAGACCCGATACAAGGCCGGGCTCGACCTGTTCTGGCGGCCGTCGACCAACTTCCAGCTCACGGCAACGGCAAATCCCGATTTCGGTTCCGTCGAATCCGACGACGTCGTCGTGAACCTGACCGCCAATGAGACTTTCTTTCCCGAGAAACGCCTTTTCTTCCAGGAAGGCCAGGAAATATTCGACACGACGCCGCGCGCCGATGCCGAGGGCGACCGCCGCT
>JAKEGN010000157.1 GCA_022615525.1 Woeseiaceae bacterium | reverse complement strand
TGCCCTATATCAAATATGGTAATTCCGGGACAATAACACCTCGGAAAAGGTGCCGGATTTATTTTTCCCCGAAAAATAGATCCGGCACCATTTGCGCTGAATCAGGAAAATAAATCCGGCACCTTTTCCGAGATCGGTCACTGTCCCCGAAATACCCCGAACTAGGGCCACGCGACGGTCGGCACGACGGCCGGAACCGGCTGCGAGCGAAGGAAGGTCACGAGCTGCCAGACCGTGGCGTCCGAGAGTATGCCGCTGTATGCCGGCATCCCGCGTGACCGTCCGTAGAAGATGGAATGAAACAGCGCGCCATCATCGCCGCCGTAACGCCAGCGCCCGTCGACCAGGCTCGGCCCGACGAATCCGACCGCGCCCGCGCCGTGGCAGCCATCGCAGTTCATGGCGGCGAAGAGCGCCTCGCCCTGTGCGGCGGCACCCGGCTCGTCGATCAGCGGGTTGACCCGAGCCTCGGCCGTCAGCGCGGGATCGGCAGCGGAACCGTACTGGTCGTAACGTACGGCGGCCGGTGCGTTTTGTGCTGCGCTGCCGGCTCCGGAATCGCGTTCGACACCGGATTCTCCGGACCCGCCGCACGCGGCAAGCGCGAGCAGGCCCGCCGTCAGCGCCGGCTTCACAGCCCGAAAACCCACAGCAGGCCACCCTGGCTGGTGTACCGCGCAAGATCAGGCGCGAAATCGGACGGGGCCCGCACGTCTGCAGGGTCGGCCGACTGAACGTCGCCCGCAATCAGCGCCCAGTCGCCGCCGATGCCGGCGTAAATGGCCACGTACTGCTTGCCGTCCGGAGCACGATAGGTGATCGGTGCGCCGACCACGCCGGAGCCGACCTTGAACTTCCACAGCAGCTCGCCGGTCCGTGCATCCGCTGCCTTGAACCAACCGTCGAGGGTGCCGTAAAAACTGACATCGCCAGCGGTGACGACGCTACCGCTCCACACCGGGAATTTCTCCCGGATCTCCCAGACGCGCCGCCCGGTGGTCGCATCCCAGGCGATGAACGCTCCCAGATGCCCGCCGGGCCCGGCAATGTACGGGATGTTGGCACTGACATAGGGCGTACCGCGGATATACACCGCGTTGCCCGACTCCCAGTCCATGCACAGGTTGTTGGTCGGCACGTAAAAGAACCCGGTCTTCGGCGAGAACGATGCCGGGGATGCCGGGCTTTTGCCGCCCTCGAGATTCGGGCAGATGTTTTTCACCATGCCGCGCGACTTGCCGGTCAGCTTCGCCGGATCCACCTCGGGGCGACCGGTTGCGAGGTCGACGCGCTTCGCCCAGTTGACTTCGACGTAAGGCTCGGCGACCAACAGCTCACCGGTGGCCCGATCCAACGTATAGGCGAAACCGTTCTTGTCGAAGTGCACCAGCACCTTGCGGCGTTCCCCGCCGATCTTCAGTTCGGTGAGGATATTCTCCGCGTTGGCGTCGTAGTCCCAGTTGTCGTTCGGCGTGAACTGGTAGGCCCAGACCAGCGCGCCATCGCCCGGCCGGCGTGCCAGCACGCTCGAACTCCACTTGTTGTCGCCGGGACGTTGTTCGGAGTTGTAGGGCCCGGGGTTGCCGGTTCCGTAGTACGCGAGATCCAGCTCCGGGTCGTATGACAGCCAGCCCCAGACCGGCGCCCCGCCGCGTTGCCAGGAATCACCGGACCAGCTCTCCAGCGCAATGTCGGTGCCCTTGTCGTACCAGGAATTGAAGGTGCCCGGCGTTGCCAGCACCACGCTGTCCGGGCCCATGTTGCGAGCCGTCCAGAGGACCGCGCCGGTTGCGAGGTCGAGAGCTTTGAGCCAGCCGTGAATGCCAAACTCGCCGCCCGAAGGCCCGACCAGCACGCGCTCGCCGATCACCAGCGGCGCCATGGTGATGGTCTCGCCAGCGGCGAGTTCCGCGACCTTGGTCTTCCACAATTCGCGGCCGGTCTCGGCATCTACTGCGACGGTGCGACCGTCCAGCAGGTTGTAGACGATTTTCCCCTCGGCGTAGACGGCGCCGCGGTTCACCGCATCACAGCAGGCCACGCCCACCGCCGCCGGGTTTACGTCCGGCCGGTACTTGAAGCGCAGCGGGTAGTCCTCTTTGCCGAGGTCGAAGGCATACAGGACGTTGGGATAGGGCGTGACGACGTAGAGAGTCCCGTCCACGACCAGCGGCTGGCCTTCATGGCCGCCGAGCACCCCGGTGGAGAAGGTAAAAGTGGGTCGCAGCTTGCCGACGTTTGCGGCAGTGATCTCGGCAAGCTCGCTGTAACGGGTGGCGCCGAGATCCTTGCCGGGACGCGTCCACTGGCCGTCGTCCTCGGCCGCGACGGTAGCGGCCAATGCCGTGACGAGAATCAGCGTAGCGAGGGCCGCGCGCAAACCGATAGTGGTCATTGACCATGTGTAGCACTTGGCGGCGAAGGCCGCAATCCGAGAGATCGTGGACGGTTGCTGAATTCGAGTAGTTCCGTCACCGGAAAAGGTGCCGGATTTATTTCGCCCCGAAAAATAAATCCGGCGCCTTTTTGGTAGGCAGCCTTTTCCTGTCCCCGATCTCCCCGAACCGGACAAGGGAACTGGCACCGCTTCCCGCCTGTCATTAAAGTGGTCTGGCGGGATAACAAGAAACAGCGAGGGATTCCAGATGACACGACTTTTGGCGGCGCTCTCCGGCGCCCTGCTTTCGATCGGCGCGCAGGCGCAAAACAACCTGCCGTTTACCGTCGAACCGGTGACCTCCTTCGATCAACCCTGGGCCATGGCCTTCCTGCCGGATGGCCGCCTGCTGGTCACGGAGAAAAAAGGCAACCTTTTGATCGTCGGCCAGGACGGTGTGAAGTCCCGTGCGGTCAGCGGCATGCCGGACGTCGATTACGGCGGACAGGGCGGGCTCGGCGATGTCGCCATCCATCCGGATTTCGCAAAGAACAGCCTCATCTACCTGAGCTACGCCGAGGGTGGGACGGGCCGCACCCGCGGTGCGGCCGTCATGCGCGCCGTGCTCAACGCGACCGATCGTCCTTACCTGTCCGATGCGGAAGTGATCTGGCGGCAATACCCGAAGCTCGTCGGTTACGGCCATTACGGTCATCGCCTGCTCCTCGACGACGAAGGCTACTTGTGGATTTCTTCCGGTGACCGGCAGAAGTTCACGCCCTCGCAGGACATGCAGTCCACGATCGGCAAGATAGTGCGCCTTCACGATGACGGCTCGGTCCCGGAGGACAACCCCTTCGTCGACTACACGACCGTCGATGCATTCGTCGACGAAGAGGGCGTCTACGGACAGATCTGGTCGCTGGGCCATCGCAATCCGCTCGGCATTGCCTTCGATCTCAATGGCCGGCTGTGGGAGATCGAGCACGGGCCGGCGGGCGGCGATGAACTCAATCGCATCGTGCGCGGCGGCAACTACGGCTACCCGATCGTCTCGAACGGCGACCATTACGATGGCCACGTGATTCCCGATCACGACACGCGCCCCGAGTTTTTGAAACCGGCAATCTGGTGGACGCCGGTCATCTCGCCGGGGAACATGATCGTCTATAAAGGAGAGCTTTACTCCGACTGGCGCGGCGACGTACTCGTCGCCGGGCTATCGTCGCAAGCAATCATCCGCATCGAACTCGACGGCGAAAACGCCCGCGAGGCCGAACGCTACCCGATGGGCGCCCGCATTCGCGCCGTGGTCGAAGGCCCCGGCGGCACGCTCTGGGCGCTGGAAGACGAAGCCGAAGACAGCCAGGGGCGGCTGCTGAAACTAATTCGGGGACAGTGACCGAACCAGATCGGGGACAGTTACCAATCTCGGTCTAAGGGGAAAAGGCAGACACCTTTTTTCGATCTATCAGAACCGGCTGCCCACGGAAAAGCCACCGCCCCAGTCCGGACTCGTGTCGCTCAAGCCCTTGAGCAAAAACACCTGCACGGCCCAGCGGTTGTCCATGCGCCGGGAGATGAAGGCACTGAGCTCCTGCACGGCTTCATTGCCGGCGATGGACGCCTCGCGATAGTCAAAGAAGATGCCGCCGCGCATGCGGTACGAGAACGCGTGCAGCCCGCCAATGTAGGCGAACCAGACGTTCTCAAGATCGATAACCGCAGTGTCTCCGCGCGTCCTGTAGCCGACACCGGTACTCAAGCCGTTGCCGTTCGGAAGCGCTTTGTATAGCCCGGTCTGCAGCGAGTAGTCGTTCTCGCCGCTGCCCAGGCCCTCGGTCTCGTCGGCCGTGCCGAACTTGATCTTTCCCGTCAAATCGAGCGCCATGCTGCCGTCGGCGGAGCGCCAGAGGTCGTAAATGGTAATGCCCGCAATCACGTCGCCGAGACCGCTCGCTGTCGAGCCGGCGCTAGTCTCGGCCTCGAGGTACGGCACCGTCAGCCGCAGGTCGACTCGCCGCAAAGCGTAAGTCAACGTCAGCGGCACGTAGATGTCGTTGTAATCGGTGGTGCCACCGTAGTCACCACTCGTGTACTCGACGCTTGCGTCGACTCGAAGGCTGCCCTGCGCGACAGCGCTGCCCGCGGGGACGAGCGCTGCAAGCAGTGCGAGCAGCACGACGGCATCAGCGCGTCGCGGACCGACCCTGGCGCTCACTCCGGCTCGAGCTCCTCGACCGGAACCTGGTGCTCGCGAGCCCGTTCCTGCATCTGCGTCCTGTGCTCGTTTTGCAGCTTCTGGCGCTCCTGGTCATTCGCCGCAGCCTGCAAGCGCTGGCGGAGTTGTTGCTGCTCTTGCTCCGTCATCATCTGCTGGCCATACAGCGGCGCCGGAGCATCCATGCCGAGTTCGCGCGCACGGTTGCGCACCATCTCCTGGTTCTCGGCGCGCACGGCGATTCGCGCCTGCTCGTTCTGTGCGGTGTGCAGTCGCTCGCGATAGCGGGCTTGCTCCTCCTTTGTCAGCATGTACTGGCCGTAAATCGGCGGATCGAGAGTCGCATTCTTCGTGCGCGCCCGGGTCTGCATCTGCTCCTCATGCTGGGCTCGTAGCTGTGCCCACTCCTGATCTGTCCGCACGGCCTGAAGACGCTGCCGATACTGTTCGCGTTCCGCGGTCGACATCAGCCCGGTGCCATAGATGTCCTCATCGTGCAGCTGCTCCTGATCTCGCACATGCAGCTGGTCCTGCGTTTGGGTGCGATCCCGGTCGCGAGTGAGGTCGCGGTCACGATCGAGTTGCTGCTCTGCCCGTTGAGCCTGCTCCCGGTTCTGCTGGCCGCCCTGATCTTGCCCGCCGTGTTGGGCGAAGGCGACGCAACTGCCCGACAAACCAATGGCGAGCACGAATGCCGCAAGTTGCGGCCGTTGTGGAGTACTCATCGTTGAACACCTCAGTGCCTATGTATGCGAAGAATGCTAGGCCTGTGGCTGCGCGCTTGACAGTCGTACATTTACGTAGACCGATTCATGGGGCGTCGAGCGTCGTGCGCGGCTTGGTGCGCTCGGTGCGGAAAACGTGGCAGACTGGCCGCGGCGCAGTACGCCTCCGGGAGCGCGTGGGAACATACCTTGGTCGGCCACCGAGCCGCAGGAGGCTAGCAATGGAGTACCTTATTGGATTGGTTCTTGCACTGGCCGTGATGGGCGGTGCCACGGCTGTCGGCTTCGACCGCGAGCGCGTCTTCTATCCCGCGGTAACGATAACCGTTGCTGGTTACTGCGTGTTGTTCGCGGCGATGGCGGCGCCCGGGCCTGTGCTTGCAGCCGAGATCATCGCGACCGCCGTATTCGTGCTGCTTGCCGCGATCGGTTTCAGGACCAGCCTCTGGCTGGTCGCTGCGGCACTCGCCGGTCACGGCATTTTCGACCTCGTGCATCACCACTTCATCGACAATCCCGGAGTGCCGGAATGGTGGCCCGGCTTCTGCATGACATTCGACGTGGTGGCCGGCGCCTACCTGGCTGTACTGCTGACCAGGCGGCCTGTGCTGATGAATCGGGGACGGTGACCGATCTACAAAAAAGTGCCGGATTTATTTTCCCCAAGAAAAGGTGTCAGGTTTATTTTCCTGTTGGGGGAAAATAAACCTGACACCTTTTCTTGGGGTATTCTTTGGGCTGTAACACGCTTGGCACAGCTCCGGAGGATTCATCATGTTCAAGAAGTCCCGTGAGGACGACGATTCCAAACCCATGCCGCCATTGCGCATCGGCGAGCAGCAGCCC
>JAKEGN010000156.1 GCA_022615525.1 Woeseiaceae bacterium | reverse complement strand
GGCCACCACCATTGGCGTTCAATTCGAAGTCTGCGCCAAGTTCGGTGTAATCGGCATACGCAAAAACCACCTTGTAATCGTACTCGGCATCACCACCGCCATAGACCGGGAACCAGTGCCAGTAGCCGGCTTTGGAACCCTTGCCGGCCAGGTACTCCGCCCACTGGACCTCCGCAGCCTGGATATCCGAATAGCGTTTGCCCCTGTTCAGTTCGCAATCCATCATGGTGATGATCGCGGAAGCCTGTGTCAGGCCTGCCGCGGGAGCTTTGTACATCGCCGACGACATCAGGGAATGACCGTTACAGTCCAGCACGGCATCGAAGCCTTTCTGCACGTCGCCGCCCTTGGCGAAATATGTATTGATGCCCGCGCCCATGGCGTTGCCGTCGGAGAACGCGCCCATCCACACGACGTCGAAGTCCTGTTCCGCACCGAAATGGTACGGGGTGAGCGTCCAGGCCGCGTAGTTGTTGATGCCGTTGTCGTCCATGAACTTGCTCCACCGGGCGATGGCCTGGTCCAGGTCGCCGGCGTCTTTTCCCGCAACATATTTGCAGGCATACAATTCCACGGGCAGCACCTTGCCCATGCCATCCTTGCTCACCTGTGACATGGCAGGACCCGCAAGCAATAGCGTGAATGCGGCCGCCAGGCTCGCGACCTTTTGCACTGTTTTCATTAGTTTTCTCCCAGAAAGGCGTTGTTTTTATCGGGCGCCGGATGGCGCCGTTGCGCGAGAGTATAGTCCTGCCGGGTGAAATTGCCGGCGGAAGATCAGGGTGTGACCGGAACTGGTCTTGATCTAAAGCGTAGCCCTTGATTCCTGTGCCTTAAGCCGCGTTTCGGCGCGGCAGGATGCCTTCGAGTGCCACAAGGAGCCGGTCGATTTCCGCAACGGTGTTGTAGTGCACCGGCCCGATGCGCACGGCACCCCCCTGCTCGTAGATTCCGAGGGCCTTTGCCGCCTCGACCGCGTAATTGTGGCCGCTCCAGACGAAAACGTTCTTTCTCGCGAGCGCTTCCGCGATACCGGACGGCGCCACCTTGTCGACGATGAAAGACACTGTCGGCACGCGGCGCTTCATCGCAGACGGTGCGCTGATCCCCAACACGCGAACACCAGGGAGTTGTTGCAGGCCGTCCACCAGGTATTTCGCCAGGCCCTGTTCGTAATCGAACAGGTAGTCCATGGCCGCACGCAGGTAACGGCGGCGTCCGGCGTAGCGCTCGTTTCGCGCGTGGTAGTCGCCGGCAAGGGCTTCGCCGACCCACGCGAAATAATCGACGGCCGCTGCCGTACCCGCCATGCCTTCGTGGCTTTGCGTGCCGGTCTCGAAGCAGCCTGGAATGTCGTCCGATGCCGGTCGCACCTTGTACGCCTCGAGCGACTCGAGGATCTTGCGCCGGCCCCACAGAATTCCCTGGTGCGGCCCGAAAAACTTGTACGCAGAACAGACGAGAAAATCGCAACCCAGATCCTGCACGTCGGTCGCCACGTGCGGTACCGACTGCACTGCGTCGATGTAGCTCAACGCGCCGGCTTCGCGTGCCTTGCGGCAGACCGTGCGGACGTCGTTCAGGGTGCCTGTCATGTTACTGGCGCCGCCGATGCAAATGAGGCGTGTCTTGTTGGTAATGAGGTCGTCGAGCTTCGACAGGTCGAATTCGAACGAGCGCGTGTCGAACGGCAGCCATCGAACGTTGAGCCCGAGATCGCGGGCCAGCAACAGCCAGGGTGCGACGTTCGCATCGTGATCCATGCGCGAGAGTATGATTTCATCGCCGCGCTGCATGCGTCGCCCGATCGACCGCGACATGTACAAGGTAAGCGTCGTCATGTTCTGCCCGAACACGATCTCGTCCGCGGACGGCGCATTCAGGAAATCCGCCATCGCGGCATGCGCGTCGTCGGCCAGCCTGGTCGCCCGTTCGGACGTGGTGAAATACCCTCCGAGATTGGCGTTGGTTTCGTACAGGCAAGCGGTCATCGCCTCGGCCACGCGCGTGGGTACCTGCGTGCCGGCGGGATTGTCGAAATAGATTCTCGGTGTACCGTCGTCCGTTATGGCGAGCGCAGGAAACTGCGCCCGTATGCTGTCGATGTCGTAGTTCATTGCCTTTCCCGCCAGTTTGAGGCGTTGTTGTTATTCGTGGTCCGTGTAGCCCCACTGCTCACGGTGAGCTTCTTCCGCCTGCTGCTGAACCGCGGCATGCCGGTTCGACAGCAGCAGGGAGTTCGGGTCACATACGCGGGCCTTGATCACGCCGAGGTCGCTCGCCGCATCGAACAGGCTCGGATACCAGCGGTCCCAGTTCGGCAGCAGTTCCTCGACTTTGGCGCGAAGACTCATGCTGGCAATGTATATGAGGACGAAAGGGGTGACAACGACAGCGTCACGATTTTCGATCGCTGTCCTTCAGTGCGGATCGGTCACTGTCCCTGAATTGCGACGGCCCTGCTATTTTTGTGCCAGTTTGCCGAACAAGAGTGCAGCGACCAATAACGCGCTGCCGAGTACGAGTACCGGAAGCTGCGGTAGTCCGGTAACGGGCAGCGTGCCGATATTGCCGGCCACGGTCTGCGGTATGAATTTCAGCAATCCTGACACCGTCTCAACCAGTTGCGCCAGCGGCCGCACGGCAAACGCTGCGCCAATGACGAATGCTGTCGGCAACGTCAGCCGCCGCACCCAGATCTGGCGCCTGATGCGCGAGACCACGCGGTTGCTGAATCCGTCGTCCGCAATTGGCGCGGATTGAAACATCGCCTCGAGCCTCAGGTCCTCACGGTCTTTGAGTCTTTCAGCCATATTTATGATCTTCGATTCCAAAGCTGTCCCTGATTTTTTCCTTGCCACGAAAAATGATCGACTTCACGGTACCGACCGGCAGATTCGTGGCGTCGCCGATTTCCCTGTGCGACAGCCCGCAGGCATAGGACAGGATCATCACCGCCCGCTCCTCCGCTGTCAAAACCCCGAGAAACCTGTCGAGATCCACGACCTCCTCCGATCCGGATGTCACCCCACCGGTGCCAGTCTCCGCCGACGTCTCTTCCAGCACCTCCCGGTAGCGGGTCTCCTTGCGCTTCGACTGCAGAAACGTGGTGTACGCCACCTTCAATAACCAGCCGATAAAGGAGCCGTGTCCGATAAAGGTATGCAACCTGTCCCAGGCATGCATAAAGGCGTCCTGCGCCAGGTCGTCGGCGGCGTCCGTGTCGCGCGTAAGCTTGCGCAGGAAATTCCTGACCTGCGACTGGTGCCGGCGCACCAGTTCGCCGAACGCTGCGGCGTCCTGCTGCGCGACGACTCTCGCAATGAGATAGCTGTCGTCCATTCCGGCGCTTTCGCCCTCACGCTTTCTCGTTACTACTGCCGTATCGCCACATGATGATGTAAGCGATACCGATGGAGAACGGGAAAGCCGCACCCGCCAGGCAACCCTGCAACGCGTTGCCGCTTGGGTCCGGGACCGCCAGTCCGCACAGTGCGAGGCCGACGCCCAGCGCGAGCCAGATCAGGCCGCTGCGCAGGTCCTTGTTCTTCGGTGGCTCCGGTTCACTGATGCTCTTCATCAGCTCCGGCGACAGCTCCGCACCTTTCTCCAGCGCAAGCCGTATCGTCTGCTGCTTGTCGGCACGCGTACGGTGCCGGTAGGACACGACCAGCCAGATGATCAGCGCGACCATACCGAACAGTGCTATCGGGACGAGGATCTCTTCTAACGCTTCCATTTATTTGACTCCAGTGGTTCAACGGGCCGCAATCGGCCCGGTCATCCATCAGATGCTTCCCGCCGCCTGATTGGATGCGGCGAATCTGCAGTTCATTTTAATTATATAAAACAACAACTTACTTAAATCGAGACGAGCTTCGTGGCAGCTTGCAAAGGCGACCGCTTATGGTGCTACTTCCCAGTCAACCAATCCATGGCCCACTCGTTGACAGTAACGGGGCCGGGATTTTGGAAGGTGTCGATTGAAGCTTGAAACCGTCATCGCAGCGAACCGCTTCGGCCTCGGTGCCCGCCCGGGCGAACTGCCGGCTATCGATGACGATCCCCGTGGCTGGCTGCTGGCCCAATTGCCTGGCCCGGCGGCGCTGCCGGCCGATTTTCGCGATCTGCCCGACACGGCGAAGATCATCGTCGAGGTCCAGGAAATCCGCGAAACGCAGCGGGACGCGAAGCGGACGGCCAGCGATGAGCCGGCGCCGGATGTGGTGCAGAAGTTCGGCGCGATTGCCCGACGCCATTACCTCGAGCAAACGAGCGCACGATTTCGTTTTGCGGCAACCACCGACCTGCCGTTTCACGAACGCCTGGTGCACTTCTGGGCGAACCATTTCGCCGTGTCGGCGGACAAGCCACCGATTTCAGCGCTTGCTGGCGCGTTCGAGAACGAGGCCATTCGACCGGCCCTGTCGGGCAGCTTCTACAATTTGCTGCTCGCCGTAGAGAAACACCCGGCCATGCTGTTGTACCTCGACAACCCGCGTTCGATCGGGCCGCAATCCGAGCTCGCCGTGCGCGCAAAGCGCCGTCGCCGCACGCAACAGACCATCGGACTGAACGAAAACCTGGCCCGTGAAATCCTGGAGCTGCACACGCTGGGCGTGGACGGTGGTTACACCCAGGACGACGTGACCACGTTTGCAAAGGTCATTACCGGATGGTCGATTGGCGGCGCCGGCGAGGGAGGCCGTTTCAGCGAGGGGACACCAGGCCGATTCGAGTTTCGCGAGAATATTCACGAACCGGGTGCAAAAACCATCCTCGGCCGTCGCTACGGTCAGGACGGTTTGCAACAGGGAGAAGCAGTGTTGCAGGACCTGGCGCGGCACAAGTCGACTGCAACTTTCATAGCAAGCAAACTCGCTCGCCATTTCGTATCCGACCAGCCGCCGACAGTGTTGACCGAAAGGCTTGCCTCTGTCTTTCTCGACACCGATGGCGATCTGCCGAGTGTGCACAAGGCACTCGTGGAGTCCGGCGAGTGCTGGTATTCCACATTCGGCAAGTTCAAGACTCCGCAGGATTTTGTCCTTTCTGCGTTCCGCGCCTTCAATCGTGAGCCGGAAAACGGTCGCTACGTGGTTGGCGCGCTGGACCTCATGGGTCAGACGCCTTACCGGCCAGGCTCACCCGCCGGCTGGCCGGATACGGCCGATCATTGGGGCGGCGCCGACGCTCTGTACAAACGCATCGAATGGTCGAACGCCGTGGCACGGCTTGCCGGCTCGCGGGTCGATCCGCTGCAGATCGGCGAGGCGGTACTCGGGCCGGCGCTCGGCACCGACACGCGGCAGGCCGTCGCTCGCGCCGAGAGTGCCGAGCAAGGCCTGACGCTGCTGCTTGCCTCGCCCGAATTTCAACGTCGCTGAGTACGGAGTTGCACATGGTGAACCGACGTGAGCTGATCAAGTGCATGGGTTGCGGCGTTGCAGGGCTGTCGTTGCCAACAGTCACTTTTGCGCGGTCCGATACCGATGCGCGTTTCGTATTGGTGATATTGCGTGGTGCGGTTGACGGCCTTGCGCTGGCGGCGCCTTACGGTGACGGCAACTACAGGAAACAGCGCGGTGAACTCGCGCTTCCTGCGCCTGGCCAGGACGGCGGCGCACTGAAACTCGATGGCATGTTCGGCTTGCACCCGGCGTTGCCTTACATACATGGGCTCTATCGGAACGAGGAGGCGCTGCTCGTGCATGCCGTTTCGAGTCCGTACCGGGAGCGTTCGCACTTCGACGGTCAGGACGTGCTGGAAAATGGCGCGACCAGTACCGGGCGGCTGCGTGACGGCTGGCTGAACCGCGCACTCGCGCCGCTCGGCGGCACAGCGGGACAGGAGGTTGCAATTGCATTGTCGCAGACGACGCCACTGGTACTGCGCGGCGACAATTCGGTGACGAGCTGGGCGCCTTCGCAGCTGCCGGAAGCGGACGGCGACCTGCTCGCTCGGATCGCCGATATGTATGCGCAGGACGAGTTCTTCGCAACGCGTCTTGCCCAGGCGCTCGAATCGCAGGAAATTGCCAGTGGCCTGGAAGGCATGTCAGAACGGCGGCGTGGCAATGAGGCACAGCGGATCGCGGAGCTGGTGCAATCCGCAGCGCGCTTCCTGACCTCGGCCAACGGCCCGCGAATTGCCGTTCTGGAATCGGGCGGCTGGGATACGCACGCGAACCAGGGCGCAAACAACGGCGCTTTGGCCAACAAGTTCCGCATACTCGATGAGTCGATATCGGCACTGCATCGCGGCATGGGCGACCACTGGGCCGACACTGTCGTCATGGTAGTCACCGAATTCGGCAGGACCGTGAAAGTGAACGGGACGCGCGGTACCGATCACGGCACGGCGACGGCTGCCTTGCT
The DNA here is from genome assembly GCA_022615525.1 of Woeseiaceae bacterium. Taxonomy (GTDB): domain Bacteria; phylum Pseudomonadota; class Gammaproteobacteria; order Steroidobacterales; family Woeseiaceae; genus JAKEGN01. Next base: position 10,558 of record JAKEGN010000156.1, on the reverse strand, counting down.
CCTCGGCGGCGCGGTGCGCGGCGGCCGCGTGCTTGCAGATTGGCCTGGACTCGCGCCGGCGCAGCTATATGAAAGCCGTGACCTCTACCCTACGACGGACATCCGCAGCCTCTTCAAGGGCGTGCTGGCCGGGCACCTTGGCCTGCAGCCCGGATACCTCGAGACGGCAGTGTTTCCGGATAGCCGGGCCGCGCCACCCCTGGACGGCTTGATCCGCAGCTGAACTCATACAGCGTTTTCCAGTTTTGAATCACGCCGGGCAGGAATGGCTGGGGCCTGAAGCGGTGCATCAGCGTATACAGCGGCAGTCGATGGACCAGCAGGTGATAAAGCGCCAGGTGGAAACCGCGTAAGTACTCGCCGGCGTCGATCCACGACCCCGATGCGTTCTCGAGCCCGCGGCGATGCTGCTCGATCCAGCCCGCGACTTCCGCCGCCCCGCTCCCCTTGGGCAGCATGAAACAAAGTATCTCCGCGACATCGCGTTGCGGCACGTCGATCGTGGCCAGCTCCCAGTCGAAGAACACCGGTGCGAGCGTGTGGCCCCGGTCGCGAATCACGAGGTTTCGCGGGTTGCAGTCGTTGTGCACCAGGGTCTGCGGCATCGCTTGCATCTCCGCCCACCAGCTTCCCACGGAGGCGATCAGTGAGCGTTGCAGCGGCAGCAGCGATTGATCCAGCCATTGATCGAAGTACGGGGCACTGTGCCCGGCGAGCGCCATCCAGAACGGCGACATCTCCTCAGCGCGTGCCGCGCCCGGAAGATTGCGAAGCCATGGCATGCCGCCGAGCTCATCGGCGCGGCGAAAGCCGCTGGCGTGCAGTTCCGCGAGTCCGTGCAGCACGGCCATGAGCTGTTGTTCAGTCCAGCACGCCGTACGCAGGTCCACGGTTTCCGCTTCCGGAAGATATTGCATCGCGATGGACCACGTGTCCTGATCCGCGTTGCGCGAGGTGCCGAAAGTGAGCGGCATGTACTGCCGCAGCACCGGATCCGATGTTTCGTAGAGTGCGAGTTCACGCTCGTGGCAGCCGGTGAGGCCCAGGTCGCCGCGGAAGCTCTCGCTTTGCGCGCCAAGTTCCGGATGGCATAGCGCCGCGACCTCGACCATCAGGTCCTGCATCACGGTATCGGAGGGTTTCGACTTGACCAGGATGTCGAGCGCTTCCGCGCGGCCGTGCACCCGGTCGCGAAGCGCGAGCCGGTAGCGGTGCATGCCGACCTTGCTGCCTGCACGCGCCGCCGCCACTTCGTTGAAGATCCCGTTGTGCGCTGGCATGGCGACTTCGCTGACATTTTGAATGGCCAGGTTGCGCGACTCCAGCCACGGGCCCATGAGTTCCCGCACCGTTGCCGTGGGTTCGGCCGCAGGCCGGCTGCGCCGCACCCGCTTCGCGCAGGGCAGCAGCCCGGCCGAGCGGTAGTACTCCAGGTAGCTTTCGAGCAATGTGGAATCGAGTGCCGGAGCCTCGAGGCCCAGTTGCGCAACAGCCTTTTGCGTCAGGTCGTTCCGCACGCGGTTTTGACGGGGCGCGAGAAACGCTTCGTACGGAGCGAATCCGGCGCCGCGCGACGATGACACACCGAAGAACCGCCGGTAGCCGAACAGCTTGTAATTCGCATGCGGGCGATCGAAGCAGCGCCGCAGCCACTCTGCGTGAGCTACCAGCTCGACCGGGTATCCCTGCAGGTTCATCCACAGCACGACCTCGCGCCAATGTCGTGCGCGCTCGTTGAACAGGTTGAGCGTTTCCCAGTGCGGCCGCGCCGACGAACCGAGGCCGGCCAGCACCCTGGCCACGTGATCGACAGGCACGCAATCCAGCAGCCAGTCGGTATCGATGGCCGATCCGGAAGCAACGCAGCCCTGGATCAGCGCGGAGATGAGGTCTCCGTTGTTTGCGACGCCGGTTTCGCTGTGGCCGGAAATGAGCGCCGGCCGGATCACGGAAACCGGCAGGCCGCGGCCCGCGGCCGCTCGCAGCAGCGATTCCGATACACACTTGGTTTGCGCATAAGGCAGCGGCAACCTGTCGACCTGCGGCAGCATGTCGCTGCGCTCATCGATTTCGAGGAACTGCTCCGTAGCAAAGCAGACCGCAATGGTCGAGGTATAGAAGATGCGCTTGCGCTGTCCGGCACAGGCAAAACGAATGACTTCCAGAGTGCCGCAGACATTGCTGGCGCGGAGCTGCCGGTAACCTCGCGCCCAGTTGACCTCGGCTGCGCAGTGAAAAACGCGACCGACGCGTTCGGCCAGGGCCTGGTAGCCGGCTTCGCCGAGGCCGAAACGGGATTGTTCCACCGTGCCGATGACCACCTGCAACCGTGGCGCATATGCTGCCGCGTCGATTCCGGCAAGACGCAGCGAATACGCGAGCCGTTCGCGCGCCTGCACCGGGTTTTCTCCGCGAACGAGGCAGAGGATGTCATTGCGGGACCCGAGCAACAGTTCGCGGACAACCTGCCGGCCGAGGAAGCCGGTCGCACCGGTCACCAGCGAAGCTGACGATTCGCTCGCATTTCCCGCGGCCGGCATCACGTCCTGCGGCAGCAGCGCATCCGCATGCATCAGCGCCGCCAGCGCTGTCCGTGGTTCAAGCCGGGCTCTTGCGATACTCATGGTGCCACTCGACGAACAGGTCACGAACTCGTTCCTTGTTCTTCACAAGGTCCTCGAGTTTCCAGCCAGTGGTTACGATTGCCGGTTTGAAATAGACGTGCACTTCGCCCGGACCGGCGCAGTAGCCCATGCCGGGATCCAGTTCCGGGGGCGTCGCTATATAAAAGGGTAGGATCGGCGCCCGCAGCACGGTCGCAAGATGAAACGAACCCTTGTTGAAGGCACCGACGTCACCGGTCGTGACTCGCTTCCCTTCGGGGCTCAGGTACACGGATTCGCCGCTGCGCCTCAGGACAGACTCTGCGCGTCTGAATATTTCCACGCGCTTCTCCGGGTAGACCTGCGGCACTGTCCAGAAAGTGCCAACGAGGTAGCCGATCAGCCCGAGCGGCAGGAGCTTTCGCAAAAAACCACTCATGAAGAATCGCGTGTTCGGCAACGCCAGGCCTATGAGCGCGAACACATCGATGGTCGAGGTGTGGTTCGAGATGTAGACGCGCTGCTCCGTGGTCTCGGCCGGTGCGTCGTGCACGATGAGGCGCACTCCCCAGATCCGCAATGACCAGCGACCCAGCCGCGCCGCCATTTGCTCGGAATAGTACCGTCGCGCCCGGAATGCCGTGAGCAGCGCAACCAGCAACATCGCGATCGAACCGAGCGTCATCAGCAGGATCGTCAGCACGACCTTGCTGCGGCAGAAACGTTTCCTGTTGGCGCCCGCAGTCATGGCGACCCGGGGACCTTGCAGACCACGGTCTGCATCGCGAGGTTCAGCTTGCGCTCGAACAGGAGCAGGGGCAGCAGCAGCAATTGCCCGAGAAAGTACGGATAAATGGCTTTCGACAGGTTCAGCCCGCGGCCCTTCAGGAATTTGAACGCGGTGCCGGCGAACAGGTAGAAGTACGCTGGAAATGCGCCATAGGGCAGGTACTCGACGAGTTCCAGTCCGGACTTTTCCAGCATGGCAAGCAAGGTCTTGCGGCTATAGAGGGCGGTGTGCTGCGGGGCCTGCAGGCCGGGCCAGCGTTCCTTGAAGAGCCGGAACGAGGCGCTGTCGAGCCGCGGCACTTCGATCACCAGCCGGCCTTTCGGTGCCAGCAAGTCGCGCGCATGCTCCAGTGTGCGCACGGGATCGTAATCGTGTTCGAGGAAGTGCCACATGGTAATCAGGTCGAAGCGGCGATCCGCAAACGGCTGCTCGTAGAACAGGCCGAGGTGAAAGTCGATCGCGGCATACGACGGCAGGTGTGTCAGGTCCTTGAAGTCCACGCCGCTCACGCTCGGGCCCCTGTGTTTGTGTATCTCTTCGAGGAACGTTCCGGCGCCGCAACCGACGTCGAGCACGGCGGAATGCCCACCGAGTGAAACGTAACGATCGACCAGGGCGAGCTTGTCGCGGTCGTGCTTGCCCATCGCCCACTCGTACAGCGGTTTCAGCGGTCCCCAGTCGGTCTTCTTGCGGTGCGCGATGTACTCGTCGTCGTAGTAAGCACCGATACGTTCCATCTTCAGACGGGGATTCTGGTACGCCAGTCCGCAATCCTGGCAAGTGACGAACAGGAACCGGCCCGGCTTGCCGGTAAGGTCTTCCTCGGCGATGACCAGCGGCATCGCGTCGGCGCTGCCGCACAGGTAACAGCGCACGTATTCGAACTGGTCGTGCCGCGGCGCGGGCAATGCGCTCATGACCATGCTCCGGCAGACCAGTACAGCGCTGAAACAACGGCTATACCGGCACAAGCGGCGAGCACGAGCGGCATCACTGCGGTGTTGCGCAAATCGGCATCGTCACGCCATTCGCAAACGAGCAGCAGCAGGTAGAGAGCAACACCGGCGAGCCACGCCCGGCGCGATGGAGTGACCAGCAGGTGGACGAACAGCGGGTACTTGACGAGCACGAGACTCGCACGCGCGGAACGGGTGAGAGCTTTTCCAACGCCGCCGTGATACAGCACCGCCAGCATCGCGGTAAAGCCGAGGAAAACAAGGAGGTATCGGGTATCGTCGCGCAGCGCGAGCGCAAGCAAAGCCAGGCCCGCAGCCACCATGGCGACGTATGGCCGGAGATCGCGCGCTTGCACGATGACCCGATCGGGATGCCGACGACGATCGTATTCGCGGTCGGCTAGATCGTCCCACAAGCGGAAAGTGAATATCGCGGCCAGCACGAATGCCGCCTGCGGCCAGAGCGCCAACGGCTCGACGGTCCCCGCCGAGAGCAGCAGCGTTACCAGCAGCGCCAACGACAGCAGGATGACGGGCCAGCGCAAGAAACGCGTGCGGAAATATTGGAACAGTTCAGCCATGACCGAACTCCACCAGCCCGCGGTCTCCGTCCACGCGCAGCGGATCGCCGTCACGAATGAGGCGAGTCGCATCCGGCACGCCGATGACCGCAGGAATGCCGTACTCCCTCGCGATAATCGCACCGTGCGAGAGCATGCCACCGCGTTCGATGACGAGGCCGCGTACCAGGAAAAACACCGTCGCCCAGCCCGGGTCGGTCTGGCGTGTTACGAGGATCTGCCCCGCCTCAACGCGCCCGGCCTGGGCCACGTCGAGGACGACAGCCGCATTGCCGAGTGCCGCGCCGCCACAGGCACCGAATCCGTGCAATGATTCGCGCTGATTTTCCAGCAAATCTCCATGCAACTTTTCTTGCGAATGTCCTGCAGTAGCCTGATGCGTGTGCGGCGCCGCGGCCGGGTGCCATGCTTCGCCTGCCCCGAGCACAATGCGATCGGGCGGTTGCATCGCCGAGCAGGCCTGCATGACGCCGCACCGTTCGCTCACGGTGGCCGCAACGTCCTTCGCGTCGGCCTCGGCGCCGGAAACCAGACCGAAGACTTCGTCGGTGGTCAACATGAAAATGTCGTCCCGTTGCTGCAGCAAACGCTGCCCGACCAGCCGGTCGCCTAGCTGCAGCGCAATGTGGCGCAGGCGCGTATAGAGCAGCGCCTGCTTCATCCGGGCGCGCTCCCGCAGCCGGATTGCGCCCTGGGTCGCACGCAGCAGCAGGCGAAAACGGCTCGCAGCGCTCAGCAGCGGCACGGCGCGCCGCCATGATACGGGCGTGATGCGCGCTTCGATCGCTGCACTGGCGGCCAGCCGCGATTTCGCCTGTTCCTCCGCGCGCGCCTCCGGGCTGGTCGTGTCCGGTCGCAGGTAGGCGCGCAACAGCTCGACCAGCGGCCGGGGATCCTCCACGGGTGTCGGCGTGGTCAGCATCAGTTCCGCCGAGGAGCGAAAACCCCAGCGCTCGAGATAGGTGTCGAAGGCGTTCGCGAAATCCTGAAATGCCGGTTGCCGGATGCCCCGCAGGATTTCCTCCGCGCCATGGTTCGTGAAAAGCGCCTGCAGCTCGCCGTTCCCTGCGATGCGCCGCGACAGTTCCCAGAGCCGGGTAACCGGCATGGCACTGGCAAGACCCGGCAGTCCCTTCAGCAGGTCGTTGTGCAGCACCGTCTGATCGCCTTCCCCGAGCCAGTGCTTCAGGCGCGCTTTCAGCAGCCCGTAGCAAACCATGGCCGCGGTATCGGCAAGCGCGGCATCGTTCCAGTATTCCATGCGGATCTTCAGGAATGCCGACAGATCTGCGGCCAGCGCGTCCGCATTCTTCCGCTGCAATGCCGACGGGTGCGTACTCGCGGCAAAGTCATCGATGCGGTTCTCGAAGCGTCGCACGCGCCGTTGTATGAACAGGTATTGCCACAGCACAGAGGCGGCGATGCGTACGCATTCGAATGCGAGCGACAGTCTGCCGCGATATGCCGGGACGGTCGCCGGTGTGCCCTCGGCACCGACGAACAGGTTGAAGTATTCGGTGAGGCGCCGGCCACCGGGCATCATTTGCAGGAGCCAATGGATGTTGCTGAGGTTGTAGTACAGCCTGCCACCCTGCAAGCCGACAATGTTGTCGAAAGCATCCGCCGCGCCGTCGATGCGCCTGCGTGACAGTCCGAAACCGAGCCCGAGGTTGCGGAAGTAGGCGCTGTATCCGGGCCGTACGATGGAAAAGAGGAACGGTGACACCGGTTCCGGAAAGTTTTCCGCGATGTTTGCGTTGCTCCAGTGATACTGCGGCGACGCTCGGCCATGCGCCGTTCCGGTAACCGGCCGGCTCTGCACCAGCATCACACGGTCGTCGCGATCGACACACCACTCGATGTCCTGCGCAATGCCATCCCGGGTTTCGAGCTGCAGGCCGTAATCCGCCAGTTCGATTACGGCAGCGATCGTCCGCGCGTCGGGGACGCCTGACTCCGGCGCAATGAATTCCGCGCTCACCGCGCTTGTGCTGCGATCGATACGCAGGCGGCTTGGTGTTACTTCGCCGCCGACCAGGCGCTCGCCGAGACCGGAAACATATTCCAGCACCATGTCACCGGGCAGCCTGCCCGTGGGGTCCCGCGTAAACAGGACGCCGGATAATCGCGCTGCCACCTGCGGCTGCACGATCACGCCCATGTGCCGCAAGTCGAGTCGGTTTTGCCGCGCGTACACGAGTACCCTCGGTGAGAACAGCGAAGCCCAGGTCGACCTGATCGCCGTTTCGAGCGCGGGCAGCGTATCGACATCAAGCTGGCTGCCGAGCTGCCCGGCAAAGGAGGAGCGGACCGAGTCTTCGCCGACTGCGGAGCTTCGCACCGCCAGCTTCTGCCGCGGCCAGCGCTTTTGTGTTTCGCGGTGCAATGCCTGCAGCAACCCGGCAGCGAGCCCGGTTCCGCTTATGCGATTGCCTATGGATGCGGACCATATGTCGAGCTGGGACCGGGATGCCGTCGGCAGGCCGGCATGCAGATCCGCAAGGTCCTGCAGGACGCGCGCGTTTTGCAGGTGTTGCTGAAACACACTGTCCGGAATGGCGAATCCGCCCGGCGTCGGCAGGCCCATCCTGGCCATGCGGCCGAGGTTGAAGGCCTTGCTGCCCGCGATTGCTGCGCTCTCGAGCGCATCGAGATCGACCAGGAAGTCGGGTGCACCGCTCACAGCGAGCGCTCTTTTACGCCGATGCGATGCAGCATCGCACTGAAAAACGCATGCATACCGGGACCGATCAGCATCACCCACAACCAGGTCATGGCCGGAACCGGCGCCAGCAGGCTCAGTACGATCAGTACACCCAACGTCGAATCGACGCGATCCAGCAGCAGGCACAGAACGCGTTGCCAGCCCTGTTCCGGCACTTTGCCGGGGGCGACGCCGAGTTGCCGTTTAAGGAAAGAGTTCGGCAGCTCGGCAAGCACGAACGCGAAGCCCGCAGCAAAGCCGATGCCGGCATACTGCAGCGTCGACAATGGCCACAGGCCGTTCGCAAGCGGCGCCGGAAAAAAGTGCCGGTATTCCGCGATGACGGCGAACGCACAAGCCGCAGCCAGCGGCAACGCGATGAATCCGCGCAACCGCTTGTTGTCGCCGAACACCCGGCGGCCGCGAAACCGCGCACCGAAATCGACGGGCGCAAGCAGCAAGTCGCTGCGTGCCCAGTTGAGCCACAGAACATGCACGGCCCCGGCGACGCCCATGGCGACGAGGATGTACACGGCGAGTGCGAAGCTCCCGGACATGGCCTAGACCCGGACCCCGGTGTCGTCCCAGTTTCGAAACAGGAAGTCCGTCCCTTTCATGCCGCGCGCAGCTTTGAGCCAGCGCCACCAGTGCACCTCGTTGATCGGCTGGTAGTGTATTTGCCTCAGGCGGTAGCCCGGTACGTACGGGTACATGTGATGCAGTTCGTGCGCATCGAAGTGCATGAGTATCCTGGACAGCCACTCCGGCAATCGCAGCGAGCGGGTGTAGGCCTCCTGTTCAAGCGGCGCGAACGGACGTACGTCCTGTCCTTCGCTCAGCCGCTGCGGCACATGCGTGTGCTGACTCAGGATCAGGAATTCCTGGAACACGAGGCTCAAGAGGAATGCCGGACCGATCAGCTGCAGCAAGGTCAGCGGGCCCGCTATCACCGCCAGCGCGACGTAGCCGGCCAGTACGAGCGCGGTATTGACGCGAATGCGCAGCCTGTTCGCCGGATTGCTGATGTAATGTTCCACCCGCGGCAGGTTCCAGAAGTTCTGCACGCGGTAGGTGAGGGCAAAGAGCGGCAGCCAGGTGGCCCAGACGAAGTTGATGATATGCCGTTCGTAGCCGCGTATCGGTCGCGGCACCAGTGACGCGGTGGTGGCATCGAGATCCTGCCAGCCCGCATAGTGATGATGCCTGGCGTGGATGCGCTGCCAGTTCCAGAAAGGAATGAGGGTAAGGAAGCCGGCGGCGTGACCGGCCACCCGGTTCAGCGTCCGGCGCGGGAACAGTGTGTCGTGTCCGGCTTCGTGCAACAGGACGAATGCGTGCACGAAAAAGAATGCCAGCACGGGCTGGCCGACGATATAGAGCAGCGTCCTGTCCGACAGTGCCAGTGCCAGCCCGCCCAGCAGCAGGGCCAGTGCGACAGCGCAGTGGATGAGCCCGTCGGACAACGTCGGCTTGAGCGTCGCGATCTCGCTTGCGGCAGGCGGCTCGTTCCGATCCTTCACTGCACTTACCTCCTTGCACACCGGAATGGTCCTGTCGGAGCTCGCAAACTGCCGGCCGTCCCGACGTATCGCCTGCCAGGCAGACTTCTGCGGGGGAGCTTGCTATGGACAGGGCGCCGCTATTGTAGGAATCCCGGGACCGCGGTCACTTTGGAAAAGCTGATGATTGTCAGATTTTTCTCTGATGCCACGTCGCGATGAGCTGGGCCTCCCTGTCCGCGGCCAGCCCGGCGCGCATGCTCTGCTGCCGCTCCGCCGGCAGCGTTCGCCACCAACTCACCACGTCGCGGCAGGTTTCCCGCGGTGGCCGTGTGACAAGGCCGCGGGCGAATGCGCGATCGCCGCTGACACTTGCAACATTTCGCGTCTCGCCCTCCGGAGACGACCATATCGGGATCGCATCCTCGAACTCCTGCCCGGCTATGAAATCGCTACTCACCCAGAGCGGTGTCATATCCGCTCCCGTGACCGCAATGCTGTCGTGCATCAGGTCGCCGATCGTGTACGAGCCTGTCGGGGTCACGGTGTTGTAGACGCCGGTGATCTTTTCCTCGACACAATCGACGACGAAATTCGCCAGGTCGCGAACATCGATGATTTGTATGGGATCCTCCGGTGTACCGGGCCACAGCATCTCGCCGCCGCGCATGCTGCGCACCGGCCAGTAGGTGTAGCGGTCGGTGCGATCGCCGGGGCCGCAGATATAGGTCGGGCGCAGTATCGTCAGTCGGTCGTCCCCGATCTCTTCCCTCGCACGTTTTTCGCACAGCGCTTTGAGCGGCCCGTAGGTTCCGTTGGTCACTTCCTCGACCGTTTCATCGGCGATGGTGCCCAGCGGCGAATCCTCGTCGTTTGCAACAGCGAAGCTCGCGTACACGGAGATAGTCGAGATATACAGGTAGTGCGACACCGCCGAGGCCAGCAGTCGTGCCGAGTCTGCCACGTGCCGAGGCACGTAACCGGAGTTGTCGACGACCGCATCCCATTGCTTTCCCTTCAGCACGTCGAGACCGCCGTCGCGATCACCGAGCAGCGTTTCGAGGTCGGGGAACAGGTCGTCGTTGGTCCTGCCACGATTGAACAGCGACACTTCGTGCCCGCGGCGCAGGAACTCGCTCACCATGTGCGGGCCGATGTAGCCAGTACCGCCGAGCATGAGTATGCGCAATGACTTCTTTGCCTTCGGCTGTGCCAGCGCTTCCGCCGCAACCGCACTCCCCGCCGGCGCGATGCCCGTGAGCACCCCGCTCGCCGCGATCGTTCCGCCTACCAGACCCGCCCTGATGAGTTGTCTTCTTGTTTTATTCACCGCGCGACCCGCATGTGAGAAAGGAGTATTGGCAGTCTATGCGACGGCAACCGCTTAGCCAACACCGTCCGGCCCGGGCATGCAGAGAAAAAAAT
>JAKEGN010000155.1 GCA_022615525.1 Woeseiaceae bacterium | reverse complement strand
CCTTATTGCGGCCGCGTTCGCGGCCCGAGTGGAAGTCGCATTGCTGTTCCTGCTGATTCGCGCAGCCCTTTCGCAGATGGATGTACCTACCCGATCAGCCTTTGTCATGGCCGTCGTGACTCCGCCGGAACGTGCCGCGGCTGCGAGTTTTACTGCCGTGCCACGCAGCCTGGCCGCGGCCCTGAGTCCGACCCTGGGCGGTGCGCTGTTTGCCGCCGGGTGGATGGCGGCACCGCTGGTCGCGTGCGGGCTGCTGAAAATCACCTATGACCTGCTGCTCCTTAGGACCTTCGCCGCCGTTAAGGCGGAGCATCACGATTGAGCTCGGCAGCTTTTTGAATATACTTTGGACTACGCAGCAGTGCTTGGGACAAAATTCACCGGATCAATGACAGGAGCGAAAGTCATGGGCAATAAAGAGCAGAGAAGCAACAAAGAGGCGAAGAAGAAGCCTGCGTTGACGCAAAAGGAAAAACGAGCTGCCAAGAGGGCCAAGAAGGAAGCAAGGGAACGCATGGTCTGATCATCGGTGCCGGTGTTCACTTGTTTGCGTAAGTGCGCCGCCGGCGAAGTTGATCGATTGCTCGGGACATCCCGGACTGGCCACGGTTGAATAGCTTGGCTAATTCGGCGTTGGTCGCAAGGCCTTCCTCAATGGCGGCCAGCCCAATTTCCGCTCGCAGTTGCGAGTAGATGCGCTTTCGTGAGCTGGAGGACAGCGCGGACTCCGGCACGCCGTGTTGTAGACATACCTGCGCAATTAAGCTTTCGAGCGTGCGAGTTGGTGATCGTTGAACAGTCCCTGTGTGAAACGAAGACGCGAACCCGTCATCTCCGAGGATGCGACTGTCGCCTTGGCCACCCTGCCGCAATTGTTGCAACATTGAATCAGAAACATCCGACTGCAAGAAACGCGCATATTCGCATCGGGCATCGAATTCGGTATTTCCGAACAGGCGTAGCGCCCAATCTACATTCAGCCAGGTGGGGCCCTGACTACCCAGATAGGCTTTGTGGCTGCTCCACTGATAATCCTCAGGTCGCGTGGTCAGACCTCCCCGGACCGGGTTCAGGTGAATGTAGCGAATCAGCTCTTTCAGGTACGTGTCATCCTTAACAAGAATTGCCCGGTGTCGGCGCTCGAACAGGTGACCTGATTTGTCGATTTTCCTGTTTGTGGATCTCGCGTACTGACTGGCGACGAATCGCATAAATCCGGATAAGGGGGAGTTACTCGACTGGACGGCAAGGTGTACGTGATTCGTCATCCAGCAATACGCATGAATCCGATGCTGGTAGCGCCGGAGCCCTGATTCAATCAGTGTTTCCCAACGCTTTCGATCGTTCTCGTCGAAGAAAACATCTCGACGTCCATTGCCCCGCAGCAGGACGTGGTACGTGCCGCCAGGCACGTGCAGGCGCGGCAGCCTTGGCATTTGCTTGTCCGATCAATGGATGTCAATACTGGATCAGCTTAATGGACTGGCGATCTCAGGGTAAATCGGAGTTTCTGGTGGATTGCGCAAATAAGTGAACACCGGCACCTGAATTACGCAAATAAGTGAACACCGGCACCGATATTATTCGCGGATGCCTTCGAGGCCCATGAAAAACGAGTAGTAAAGCGACGTGTCTTCGATGCGGCGGAAGCGACCGGTTTTGCCGCTGTGGCCGGCGGACATGTCGGTCTTCAGCACCAGCATGTTGTCGTCGGTCTTGTAATCGCGAAGCTTCGCGACCCACTTGGCTGGCTCCCAGTACTGCACCTGGGAATCGTGCAGGCCGGTGGTGACCAGGATGTTCGGGTAGGCGACCTTGCGTACATTGTCGTAGGGCGAGTACGACTTCATGTAGTCGTAGAATTCCTTCTCATTCGGATTGCCCCATTCGTCCCATTCACCGGAGGTCAGGGGAATGTCCGCATCGAGCATGGTCGTAACGACATCGACAAACGGCACGGCGGCCAGCACACCGTTATAGAGCTCCGGCGCCATGTTCAGCACCGCCCCCATCAGCAAACCGCCGGCGCTGCCGCCCAATGCGTAAAGATGTTCGGGTGAGGTATAGCCTTCTTCGATCAGGTACTTCGATACGTCTATGAAATCCGTGAAGGTGTTCTTTTTCTTCAATTGCCGCCCGTCGTAATACCACTCGCGGCCCATCTCGGAACCGCCGCGAATGTGCGCGATGGCGTAAATGAAGCCGCGATCGAGCAGGCTGAGGCGATCCGTGCTGAAGCTCGGCTCCGTGCTCGAGCCATACGAACCGTAGGCATATTGCAGCAGCGGATTCCGGCCATTCTTCTCCATGCCTTTCCGGTACACGATGGACACCGGCACTGGCGTGCCATCCCTTGCGGTGACGAACAGGCGTTCGGTCCGGTAATTGTTTCGGTCAAAGTCGCCGACTACCGGCTGTTCCCGGATCAGCTTCTGTTCGTCGGTTTCCAGGTTGATGTCGTAAGTCGACTTGGGCGTGGTCATCGACTCGTACACGTAGCGAAACCAGTCCGTGTCGAATTCGTGGTTGTCGTTCGAATACGCGGTGTATACCTCTTCGCCAAAAGCGACGCGCTTCATGTCGCCGGACTCGCGATTCATCACTTCCATCTGGGCGAGGCCTTTCTCGACGATCGTCACGACCAGGTGATCCTGGAATACATCGACGTCTTCGATGAGTGCGTCATCCCGGTGAGCAACGACTTCCTTCCAGGCATCCTTTGACGTGTTGTCGAGAGGTGCTTCCATCAGCCGGAAGTTCTTTGCGCCATCGTTCGTCATGACGTAAAACCGGTCGGCACCGTCGGTGACCAGGTACTCGTGGTCGGCTTCGCGGGGCAGGAACACGGTTGCGCTGTCCTGCGGGGAATTCGCGGACAGGTAGCGGACTTCGGTAGACAGCGTTTGCGTGCTCACCAGGTAAAAGTAGGCGGATGAGAGCGACTTGGTGACATACAGATAATTGGTCTCGTCGGCCTCTTCGTAGACCAGGGTATCGTTCGCATCACCCAGCGTATGGCGGAATACCCGGTACGAGCGCAGGGTCTCCGGGTGCTGCTTGCCGTAAAGTATCGTCTGGCTGTCGTTGGCCCATTCGAAATTGGCGGTCGTGTCGTCGATCCGGTCCGGCAGCAGTTCGCCGGTTTCGAGGTCGAGAAAATACAGGTCATAGAAACGACGGCCGATATCGTCCACGGCATAAGCCGCGATGCGATGGTCGGGACTCACGTCGAAACTGGCCAGCGAGTAATAGTCGGCATCGCCGGCGAGTTTGTTCACATCGAGCAGGATTTGCTCCGGCGCATCAAGCGATCCTTTCCTGCGTGCGTAAATCGGGTATTCACCGCCTTCGACATAGCGGAAGTAATAGAAATACTCGCCGCGCCGGTAAGGCGCCGACTCGTCGTCCTGGCGCAGGCGGGCCTTCATCTCGTCATACAGCACGCTCTGCAGCCCCTTGAAGGGTTCCAGGGTCTTTTCCGTATAGGCGTTCTCGGCTTCGAGATAAGCGATGACTTCCGGATTCTCGCGCTCACGCAACCAGAAATAATCATCGACGCGAGTGTCCCCGTGCAGTTCCAGTGTCACCGGGCGTTTTTCCGGAGACGGTGCAGGCGCCTGTTCCTGGCCGCAACCGATCAATAAGAACAGCACTAAGGACAGACAGCTTGTAATTTTCATCATCGGAACGCCAGGGTTTGCGAGAGTAGCGGCTATTCTGCCGGCTTCGACTTGAGAAAAACAGGACTTGCAGATACTCATTCGCTATGACCGGTGGTCAGCACAAGGTATCGAGCAACTCCCGCAATTGCGCCACCTCAGCCTCGAGCCGGCTGACGCGGTCCTCCAGACCGGACTCCTGGCGCGGGCCACTGTCTTTTTCGACTGGGCCGTGCCCGGTCCGTTCGCCAATTGCCTGCAGGTTCACCGGACCGGAAAACAGGTGCATGTACTCCGCATCCTTGCGGCCTGGCGTGCGCGGCAGTTGCACCACCAGCGGGTCGCCATCGCGCTCGATCAGTCCGGCCAGCGCGTCCACTACGGCGTTGTTGTCGGCAAACGTGTGCAGGCGGCCGCTGTGGGCGCGAAGTTCACCGGGGGTTTGCGGCCCGCGCAAAAGCAGCAGGCAGACGATGGCGAGTTGCGGCGGGTCGAACTGGTAGTCGCTGTAGTGCGTGTTGCAAAAACGCTGAACGTACTTCTCGCTGCGGCTCTTGAAGTTCTCCTCGACCCGTACGAGATTCTTGGCTTCGAGGTCACGAACGGTGCGCTGCACGACGCCCTGCGGAAGTGCCATGACCGGGTCGCGGCTGGACTTCTGGTTGCAGGCATTGGTCAGCGAATTCAGCGTCAGCGGATAAACGTCCGGGGTAATGATTGATTTTTCGATCAGGCAGCCTATGACCCTGGCTTCATTCGGACTGAGATTCACGGGCACGACGATTTTCCTTGCATGGATAGATATTGTTTCAGTGATCGGGCGCCCTGCTTATAGCACACCGCGGTCATCGACCCCGGAGAATGCCGCCATGAATTGTGCGTCCGCATAGCGCTCGAGCGAGAGGTGCTTGCCGTACTCGGGGAGTTTCGCGCCGTCGATCCAGGCCGCACACAATTCGCCGGCCGCGCAGGCAGCCATCGTGCCGAACCCGGAGAGTGCGGCAACGACGAAGACACCCTCCGTCGCTGACGGGCCGATGATCGGCAGGTTCTCGCCGGTCATCGTATAGTATCCGCCGTGAAGCACCCGCGTCGGCGGGAGCTCGTCGTAATAGCCTTTGAGCCCGGGATTCAGGCGTGCAGCGCCGCGCAATACGATCTCCGGGAAGGTGTCATCCAGTACCGGTTCCCACGCGGGTTCGCAAGGTTCTTTGTTATATGCCCAGCCGAGCTCCAGTGTGCGGCGTTGCGGGCTGCTGTCGATACGACGGTGGACCTTGCCAGGCATCGTGCCCGCCAGGTGCCGAAAGTCGGCGTCAGCGGCGAGCAGCTCGCGCTCCTCCTCGCTCCAGTCGATGAGCTGCGGGTCGAGGTCGACGGCAAACGGCTGTTCCTTCGGAATGGTTTCCAATACGTCCTCGAAACCAAGCTTCTGTTGGAGCACGTTGTGGACCGGCAGGCGTTCACCGATGTGCGCAAGCAACTCGTTGACGAACGGACCGGCCGCGATGACCAGCCGGGGGGTCGACAGTACGTGCTCGTCGGACAGCCTGACCTGCAGCGATCGATTCCCGAAAATCTCCACGACTTTGGCATGCAACAAGCTGCCACCCCTGGCGCGAAACCTTTCCAGCAGGTACTGGCTCAGCTGGTAACTGTCGAGATCGCCGGCGCGACGGATATGAATGACGTGGCGAATCCCGGGATCGAAAGCGGGGAATGCCCGCCGTATTGTGCCGGTGTCCGTGAGCACATCGACTCCTGCGGGTTTCCCATGCAGCGAGGCAAGGTAGTCTGATGCATCGCGGCGGTCGCGTACGCGTATTCCTTTGGACTGGTCCGCGCCATAACCGGCCTTCAGGCCTTCGAGGAGCTCGCTGATATCGTCTTGCCGCGTTGCCAGGGCATAGCCGCGATGCGTGAGTTTGATCCGGTTCTCCGAGTCGCGCGCGATACCCTCCAGCAAGTCTGTGCTTCGATCGATGAACCCGGTCATGATCGGGTGTGGCCACCAGTTACGGTAGTTCTCCCCGGATTCCGCCGAGGTGAAGGACATCGGCGGCAGTGCGTCGACCAGCACGACCTTTCGGGCAGTATTGCCGCAGGCCAGGTAATGTGCCGTGGCGATTCCGGCGATGCCCGCGCCGACAATAATTACGTCGGCGTCTGTGGTTTGCGGCATTTTTGGCTTACCATTCCGGCTCCGTATTTTTGCCGAAATAACAACACAATATGGCCGGGCCGGTTGAAAAGATAATGCTATCACCGGCGCGGCGCATAAAGGACAGGAGAACGTTCATGCCGGGTGTCTCGTCAAGGTTGATGCTGCTCTTTTTCGTGGCCCTGCTTTCCTTGCAGGGTGGGTGTGGCAAGGACGAAAAAGAGGCGCTCGAGCGGGCGCAGCAGATACTCGCCACCGCACCCGTGGTCGACGGGCATAACGACCTGCCGTGGGTGATACGCGAAAAATTCGAAGGCAACGTCGAGGGATACGACATCTCGCGGCGCGCAGAATTCGATACTGACATCCCGCGCCTTCGCGAGGGCCAGGTCGGCACACAGTTCTGGTCTGTGTACGTGCCGAGTTCGCTGACGCCGCTCGAGGCGATGCAGGCGCAACTCGAGCAGATCGACATCGCCCGGCGCATGATCGCCTTGTACCCGGACGATCTGCAGTTGGCGACCGGTGTGGCGGAGATCGAAGCCGCCCGGCAAAACGGGCGAATCGCGTCACTGCTCGGCATGGAGGGCGGGCACAGCATCGTCAATTCACTCGGCGCGCTACGCGCCTATTACGCCCTTGGCGTGCGATACATGACGCTGACGCATTTTCACAGCAACGACTGGGCGGATTCGGCGACCGACGACGCCCGTCACGAAGGCATTACCGAATTCGGGCGTGAAGTGGTACGCGAGATGAACCGGCTGGGCATGCTGGTCGATTTGTCGCACGTCTCGGTCGACACCATGAATGACGTGCTCGACGTCGCGGAAGCCCCGGTGATTTTCTCCCACTCCTCGGCCCGAGAGCTGACCGATCACGTGCGCAATGTGCCGGACAGTGTTCTGAAACGGCTGGCACGTAACGGCGGAGTGGTCATGGTGACATTCATACCTGCGTATGTCAGCGATGAACGTCGTGAATGGGAAGATGGCATGATTCCATTGCTGAAGACCGCAACGACCGACGCCGAATGGGAGGAAATCGGCAAGTCCTACAGGAAGGAGCACGGCAAGCCGCCGACTGCCACGCTTGCCGATGTCGCCGACCATATCGAACACGTTGCGAAGGTTGCCGGCATCGATCACGTGGGCATCGGCAGCGATTTCTACGGTGCCGAGGGTGACGACCTCGTAGAAGGCCTGGAAGACGTTTCGCGCTTTCCGCACCTGGTCGCCGAGCTGCTGCAGCGCGGCTGGAACGACGAGGACATCGCAAAGCTCACGCGCAACAACCTGTTGCGGGCATTGTCCGAGGCGGAGCAGGCAGCCCTTCGGCTGCAGCAGGATCGACCACCGTCGCTGATGTCGTTTGAAGAGCAGAAAAAGGACTGACTTGCCGCCCGGCTGACACCGCGCGGCCGGATCGCCCGCTCAGATCTTCAGGGTTGCCTGCGCGACGGCGTTTTTCGCGCGCCAGACGTCAGCGATGGCGATAGCACTCATGTTGAAGATGCCACGCATGGTCAGCCACGGGGTGACGATGTGCGCCGGCCTCGCCGTGCCGGACAGTATCGGGCCTATCAGCAAGGCATCGTTGACGGCGCGAATCAGCTCCATGGAGATGTTGGCCGTATCGAGATCCGGCATGATCAGCAGGTTGGCGCTGCCCGTGAGTACCGAGTCCGGCACCAGCGAGTCGCGAATGCTCTGGCTCATCGCCGCGCTGGCGTGCATTTCCCCGTCGACTTCGAGATCGGGCGCCTGCGCTTTTATGAGCTTCAGTGCGGATCGCATTTTCCTCGCGCTCGTGGCACGCGACGAGCCGAAATTCGAGTGCGACAGCAATGCAACCTTCGGTTTGACGCCGAAATTGCGGATGCGCTCGGCACAGGCAAGCGTGGTTGCGGCGATTTGCGCCGCCGGGGGGTCGATGCCGATATAGGCATCCGCAATGAACAACGGCCCGGCGGGCAGGATCAGCACGCCCATGGACGAAACACGGGTCTCGGGCGATGCCGGGCCGATGATATCGATGATGTGCGGCAGGTGGCTGTCGAAGCGCCCGACGGAACCGCAAATCAGGGCTTCGGCTTCTCCCCTGGCGACCATGCAAGCGGCAATGGCCGTCGTGTTGGTCCGAATGACGTCCCGCGCGGCGGACACCGAGACGCCGCGGCGGCTGACACGCTGGTGATAGT
>JAKEGN010000154.1 GCA_022615525.1 Woeseiaceae bacterium | reverse complement strand
TTGTTCTTCCGCCAGTTCGCAGTCCTGGCAAAATACCTCTGCTGTCCGGTAACACCTGCGCGGATCCGGCAAACGGCCGAGCGCCCGGTCGAGTTGCAGTAGACGGCCGGCACCGAAACGCCGGACAAAACCCTCGCGTGGCAGGCGCAGGCAATCGCCGACCACGGTAATGCCCATGCCTTGCAGGGAAGCGGTAATGGCATCGGGCCAGTCAAGGCAAGCGAGCGGCAAATTACTCAGCGCACCCGCCAGGTTTTTCCAGTCACGTATGCACACCCTGTGGCCGGCTCTTGCAAGCCAGGTGGCTGCGAGCGGTGTCGGTGCAATGGCCAGTGCCGCCGTAAAGCCCAGTTGCTGCAGGTCATCGGAAATGGCCCGTCGCAATGCAGCGAGTCCGCCGAACAGCCGCAGGCTGCCCGCGATTTCGAGCAACAAAGCCGCCGGCATTTCCAAACTGACGAAAGAGGTAAACCGTTCTGCCCGGGCCGCCAGGGCATGGAGTACCTCTTCCTCACGGGCCGGGCTGCGTTCTTCGAGGTACAGGGAGGGCAGGAACGCGAGTGCGGCATTCACCGACATGCCGCTGCGGACTCCGGCAGCGGCTGCCTCTGCGTTTGCCAGCAGCACCTTTCGCAGTCCCTGCTGTTCTTCCGTTACTGCACAGGGGCCCGTGGAAACCGTGCCCATGATCGCTTCGAGCGGCAGCGAAGGCAGGTAAACACAAAGCCACAGACGATGGACGACGGTGGCATGGGCCGATTCGGCGCGGGCCGCCGCGGGCCTTTGCAGGGACAGGGACTGCTGCGCCGTGTCGCCGGTCGCAGCACGGGACTTTTTTCGCTTCGTTACCGAAGGAGTCGGGTTCGCTTCCCGCGCCGTGGCAGGCGACTTCCCTGGAGGCAACATCTATTGCTCCGGCGCAGCTGCATAATCCCGGATCACGACAGGCCGGCCGCCACGACTTTTCAGGATACCGAGATCGGTACCCTTGTCGCCGGCGCTGATGCGGATGCGCAAGGCGGCCGCGGAGGAACGGGACAGTGCCTTGACGGAGCGAAAAGCGATGGCCCAGCTCCGGCCATTTTCCGCGGCCAGCTGCAAGCGCCGGCTCGCCACATCGTCCATCCGTTCCGACCACAGCAGCACCGCAGCACAATTGCCGGAAGACAAGGCCTGCTCGGCGGCCCATAAAGCTTCCGTTGCCTTCTTTGGCCGCACCACCAGCACCCGCGAAAGATTCATGCCCCACTGCGCGAGCGCCGGGGCATAGGGTTCGAAAGGCGGTGCAATCCAGGCAATCCAGCCGGCGGCCTGCGCAGCATCCTCGTTGCCGGCCTGGCTTAAGTGCGCCAGCGCGGGCATCAGCAGCTTCAGTTCACCCGTGCCGTAATGTTCCAGCAGAATCTCGGTCAGGGCTTGCGGTGGCCAGCCACCGCCCGGCAAATGCCGGTCGAGCCTGGGGTAACCGCTGCTGAGTCCCTGCCAGCCCGTGCCCGCTGCCGGGCTGCGGCCGCGCCAGAGTCGCGGACTTTGCAACAGCTTCTCCAGGAGGTCGTTCACCGTTTTCCGCCGCCAGCCCGCCAGCCGTTTTCAGTTCAGCGGCAAACCGTCGCGAATGACACCGACAACGACCCCTTCGATAACCATCGACTGCTGTTTGAGATCGACACGTATCGGCTCGAAGTCGTCGTTTTCCGGCAGCAGCCAGACGAGCGACCCGTCCTGCCGGTAACGTTTCACAGTGACCTCATCGTCGACCCGGGCCACAACGATCTGCCGGCTGCGAACCTCGGGCGTGCGGTGCACGGCGACGAGATCGCCATCGAGAATGCCGACATTTTTCATGCTCATGCCCTCGACCCTCAGCAGGTAATGCGGCTTTGGATTGAACAGCGCCTGGTCGATCCTGTAATGCGTTTCGATATGTTCCTCCGACAGGATCGGCCGGCCGGCAGCCACCTTTCCGACCAGCGGCAGGCCGAGCTGCTCGCGCAGGGAATCCTTCAATTGAATGCCGCGCGAGGTACCGGGTACGAGATCGAGCACGCCCTTCTTCTGCAAGGCCCGCAAATGCTCTTCCGCGGCATTGGAGGATTTGAAGCCCAGTTGCCTGGCGATCTCGGCACGCGTGGGCGGCATGCCGTACTCAGACATAAAGTCTTGAATCATATTAAGAATCTGTAACTGCCTGGGGGTCAGCTGGCGCATGGTGTAATCCTGTGCATATAAACAGTTACTGATATTATATACAGCTACTCATGCAGTGCAAGCCCTTCCATTGCCACCATCGATCCCGGGAGTGACCATCCAGGATCCGGCAAGGTTGCGAGCATCAAACCGACGAAGACCGTCCTGTACAGCAAGAATACCGATTCCGCTCGACAGCGATTCCGCTGGCAAAATGCACGCAGCGTAGTAGAATCCGCACGCCTCGCAGCAGCAGGATCGGAGAACATCGATCCCGCAGGCTGCAAAAGCAACCCTGCCGTCGCTCAAAACCTGTCTCCGACAGCCGACAGACACCGGACAAAATCCGTGTTTTCATTGAACACGGCAACGGTTTACGAAATAATGCGCGTGCATTTCTATCCCAACAGAGGAAATTTGAATGATTAAGAACGTATTAAAAGTGAGCGCAGCCGTGCTCGTACTCGGTCTGGCCTCTGGTTGTGCCAGCACCGATGCCATCGAAAAAGCACAGGCTACCGCAGACGCCGCAGCACGAGACGCAGCAGCAGCGAAGTCAGCCGCTGAAGCCGCGCGCGCGACGGCAGACAGTGCCGCACAGGCCGCACGGAGTGCTCAGAGCACTGCAGACCAGGCCATGTCGGCTGCGACTGCAGCACAGGCTTGCTGCGATGCGAATCGCGACCGCCTGGAGCGCATGTTCCAGAAATCTATGTCTAAGTAGTCAATCGCTACGAGGATTTAGTGAGACGCCGCGCTGGTCGCGGCGTTTTTTATTCCGCGTCCTACAGCCGCCGGAATTCCATTGGCCTGTTGCAACGCGAGTTCTGCCTGTTGCCAGTCGATTTCACCCGGACGGCTGCCGGTCGCTGCTACGAACCGTTCGGTGAGTGAGGTCAGCGCGTCCTTGACCGGGGGTGGCACATCCTGCGGCAGAGCGTCCGCAACCGATGCATCCGCCGTCTCGACAGTTCCAGCTGCGTCGGCCGGTGGTATATCCATGACTTCCAGCGTGCGGTGAACTTCGAGCACCAGTTCGTCGTTGTCCCAGCCGATCTTCACCGGTTCATTGATGATGCGCACGGACGTGTTGACTCCTGCAAGCCCGAACAGATACTCGATATCCTCCGGGTACATTCGTATACAACCGTGCGTCACGCGCATGCCGACCCCGGCCGGCCGGTTCGTGCCGTGTATCAGGTAACCGGGTAGATCCAGGCGCATGGCATAGGCGCCCAACGGGTTTTTCGGTCCTGGCGGCACCACGCGTGGCAAGGGATCGCCGTCGGCGAGGTGCTCCGCGCGTACGGACTCGGGCGGATACCAGCTGGGGTTTTTCGCTTTGGCGGTTATCCGGGTCATGCCGAGCGGTGTCGCCCAGTCCATGCGACCGATGCTCATCGGCCAGGTCATGACCACGGCAGGCGAGCCGGCCGCCGGTTCCGGGAAATAGTACATACGGTACTCGGCCAGGTTCAGCACGATGCCGCGGCGCGGCACCGAAGGAATGACATAGCGCGTCGGCAGGATGACTTCGGTATCCGCACCCGGCAACCAGGGATCCACCTGCGGATTGGCGCGGACGATATCCTCGTAGCCGAGCCCGTGCCGGCGCGCAATATCCAGCAAGGTTTCTTCGGCCCGCGCGCGAACAGAGGAAACCGCTCCGATCACGTCGTTGCCATCCGGGGGCAGGTCGTAGACTTCCGCATGCGCCGGGGCGGCCAACAGCGCCACGGCCAGGATTCCGGCACATTTGCAAACGCGAATTTTCATTCCCCGACCTCGTCTTTCTCTATGATCTCTGGTTCGGCTTCGGCCGCCGCGAGCCAGGTCTGCATGGCCTTGCTTCCAAGCAATCTGTCAGGGTACCGGCTGGCCGCCTCCGGCACCCGGACGCTGTAACTCAAGAATCGCAGCACCACCGGCGCATACATGGCATCCGCAACGCTGAAGCGGCCGAATAGCCAGTCCCCTTGCCTTCCGTAACGCTGCTGGCAATCCGACCAGATCCCGACGATCCGGTCGATGTCGGACGTCACAGCAGCAGACAACGCTACCTTACGCCCTTTGGCACGGCAATTCATGGGCAGGGCGCCACGAAGGGCCGTGAAACCGGCATGCATCTCCGCACTGATCGAGCGCGCATGTGCCCGCGCCCGAGGATCCTCCGGCCAGAGCTTGAGCTCGGGCCATCGTTCGGCAACCGTTTCGGCGATCGCCAGTGAATCCCAGACCGCGTAACCATCGAGCATCAGCACCGGGACCCGACCCGCCGGCGAATATTTCCCGAGTTCCGGCGCGGTGCCCGGCAGATCCAGCGCTATGCGATGAACGTCAAATTTGATCCCGGCTTCCGCAAGCAACAGCCAGGCTCGCAGCGACCACGAGGAATAGTTCCGGTTACCGATGACCAGCGTCATGTTCATTTATTGCGCTCACCTGGGTTGCTGCATTCGATTCGCCATCGTCTGGGACGAATGCGCGAAATGCGGCATTCTACAGTGGACTGCCGGCCGGGTCTCAAACTACGCACCAATGCTCGGCCCGCGTTGACCCGCAGGTGCCGTGTCGGTAGCCTTCCTTCCCTCCAATCCGGGCGGAACATCGTTATGGGCATGAGAATCTCCCTGGACCTGAGTGACCGGGACCTGCGCTTTTTTCGTGACGCACTGAGCAAAGCGAGGCTTGCACTGCGTGACGCCGAGGAAGCGGAAATAGTCGAAGCCATCGGCGACGTGCTGGCCGAGATCAAGAGCGAAGAACCCCTGCCCGATTTCGTGTCGCGGCGTGTTCCGCAACTCGAATCGATGCTGAGCATGTTGCAGGACGATGAGTGGCGGCTGCCGCCGGAGGAGCGGGAACGGGTGCTGGCCGCGTTCATCTATTTCGGCGACCCGGAAGACATACTTCCCGATCATATTCCGGTTATCGGTTATCTCGATGACGTGATCATGATCGAACTGGTGGTGCGCGAGTTACGCCATGTGCGTGAGGCGTATGACGATTTCTGCAATTTCCGCGACACGTACGACGACAAGAGCAAGTCGCATTCGGACGCCGCAGTGCGACGCGACAGGATAGACCGCAAGCGCCAGGCTTTGCACCAGCGTATGAAACGGCGGCAGAAAAACGACAGGAAACAACCGAAGAAAGCAACGCTCTGGTAGGACCGTGGCAGCAGCGGCACGACAAGGTCCTAATAGCGCATCAGTATCGAACCCCAGGTAAAGCCGCCGCCGAAGGCTTCCATCAGCACCAGGTGTCCGCGCCGGATGCGGCCGTCACGAATACCGACATCGAGTGCCATCGGCACCGACGCCGCAGACGTGTTGCCATGGTCCTGGACGGTCAGTATGACCTTCTCCATGGGCAGGCCGAGCCGTTTGGCGGTCGCCTGGATGATGCGCAGGTTGGCCTGGTGTGGCACCAGCCAGTCGAGTTCGCTCTTGTCGATCTTGTTTGCTTTCAGGGCCTGTTCGGCAACGTTGCCGAGTGTCTTGACTGCAACCTTGAAGACTTCATTGCCTACCATGATGATCTTGGAATCTCCCACGCCGGCCTTGTCCAGGTCCTTGGAGACGCCGACAGGGTAGTACAGCAGGTCCTTGTACTGACCGTCAGCGCCGAGATGGCAGGAGATGATCCCCGGTTCGTCCGACGGCTTGACCACAACCGCCCCGGCACCGTCACCGAAGAGCACGCAGGTACTGCGATCATTCCAGTCGATCAGTTTGGTGATGACTTCAGCGCCGATCACCAGTGCGCATTTCGACTCTCCTGCGCGGATGAACTTGTCGGCCGTGGCCAGCGCATAGATGAATCCCGTACAGGCAGCCTCGATACTGAATGCCGGGCATCCGCCGACTCCCAGCCGGTGCTGCACAATAGTTGCTATGTTGGGGAAAATCAGGTCCGGTGTTGTGGTGCCGATGATGAGCAGGTCGATGTCTTCGGCGGTCACGCCGGCGTCCTTCAGTGCAATCTTTGCCGCTTCCAGGCACAGGTCCGAGGTGGTCTGGTCCTTCTCGGCCACGTGCCGCCGCTCGACGCCGGTGCGCGTGCGTATCCATTCGTCGGTCGTGTCGACCATTTTTTCCAGATCGGCATTCGTCAGGATGCGCTTCGGCAGGAAACGGCCCGTTCCGGCGATTCTCGAATAAATCATGCGGCTTCCCGTTGCAAAAAGTTCCCGATCTGTGCCGGCACCTGGTTCCTAACCTCGACCAGTGCGGTATCGATGGCGTGCTGAAACGCATAAGCGTCCGCGCCGCCATGGCTCTTGATAACGATACCATTTAGTCCGACCAGGGAGGCACCATTGTATTTTCGAGAGTCCATCTCGACCCGCAACCGCTTGAGCACAGGTGACGCGAGCACCGCCTGTACCCGGGCGAGGAAGTTTCGGGTGAAAGCACGCCGCAGATAAT
>JAKEGN010000020.1 GCA_022615525.1 Woeseiaceae bacterium | reverse complement strand
CGGCCGCCGACACCGGACGAGATGAACTCTCTCATCGTCGATTTCATTCGCCAGGAGATTGCCTATCGCGAAAGCCAGGCGATGCAGCTCGACCACGACGATATTGTCATTCGCAGACGACTGCGCCAGAAACTGGAAATGCTGGCGGAGGACGTTGCCTCGCTCGCGCCGCCTACCGAAGAGGAAGTGAAAGCCTATTTCGCGGAAAACATCGAGGACTACAGGCAGCCCGCGGTGCTTTCGATCCGGCAGATCTATTTCGGTAATAACGGGAATGTCGGTGACGAACAGGCAAGCGCAGAAAAATTGCTCGAGCAATTGCAACGCGACGAGTCGTCGGTCGACATTGCCGCGGCCGGGGATGCTTCGTTGCTGCCGCGTGAACTGGAGAACGTAAGCGAGACTGAACTCGATTCGTTGTTCGGCAGCGGTTTCTCCAGCGCTTTGGCAGCCATCGGCCCAGGAAGCTGGGGTGGTCCGGTTGCTTCGGGCTTCGGCTTGCACCTGGTGCGAGTCGACAACAGGGTGGAGAGTCGCCTGCCTGAACTTGAGACAGTTGCGGACTACGTTACTCGTGAGCTGCTGGTCATTCGTCGCCAACAGGCGATCGACGCACTGTATGCGAAGCTTGCAGAGAACTACACGGTAACGATTGAAGCCTCGCCGGATATTCTGCCGCAGCCGCCATCAGGGTCGACCCCTTGACCCGCTACGCCTGGTTATGTGTTTTGCTGCTTTTCGGCGGCATAAGTTCGGCGCACGAAGTGCGCCCGGCCTTCCTGCGCATCAGCGATGCATCGGCCGTTGCCGGCCCGGACAGTTTCGACGTGCTCTGGCGCGTGCCGACCGGCGGTGAAATGGAGCTGACGATTTACGTCGTCATGCCGGGCCATTGCTCGGCCCGCAACGAGCCATTGGCGTGGATCGACGCCGGTGTCCGGGCTGCGAAATGGACCAGTCACTGTCCGGGCGGCATCCAGGGCCATGAAATTGCAATCGGCGACCTCACCGCATCGGTGACCGACGTACTCGTTCGGTACGAACGGTCGAACGGCACGGCGCAGGTCGAGCGCCTGACCCCGACTTCGCCATCCTTCATCGTCACCGAGTCGGAAACCTGGCTCCAGGTTGCGAGGACCTACACAGGCCTCGGTGTCGAGCACATAATGCTCGGCATAGACCACCTGCTTTTTGTTCTTGCCTTGCTGATGATCGTCGCGGGTTGGCGAGTCCTGGTGGCAACGGTGACGTCGTTTACCGTAGCGCACAGTATTACCCTTGCCGCAGCGACGCTCGGACTCGTGCACGTGCCACAGGCGCCGGTAGAGGCGGTGATTGCCCTGAGTATTTTGTTCGTCGCCATGGAAATCGTGCACTGGCGGCAGGGCAATCCCGGACTCACGCGCCAGTATCCGTGGATAGTCGCTTTTGTGTTCGGCCTGTTGCATGGCTTTGGGTTTGCCGGCGCCCTATCCGATATCGGCCTGCCGGAACACGCCATTCCGCTTGCGCTGCTGTTTTTCAATGTCGGAGTCGAGCTTGGCCAGTTACTGTTTATCGCGGCGGTCTTACTCACCTGGTGGATTTTCAGAAAAATCCCCTGGCCGTCATGGGCCTGGCGCGTGCCGGTCTATGGCATCGGTTCCATGGCGGCATACTGGACCATCGATCGCGTCGCAGGCTTTGCAGTTTCCTGACCCTGCTAGTTCCAGTTGGCGCTCACATAGACGTAGGCGCCCTCGTAGCTGACGTCAACGTTGCCGCGCCACGAAGGTTTGTCGACTTCGAGATCGAGCCCGAACACCTGGTATTTGGCGCCGAGTCCCATGTGTTCGAATAAGCGATAGTTGACTCCAAACGCGGCGTTCAGCAAGCCGCCGCTGTAGTCGCCAACTGATGCATCCAGCCAGTCGATTCTTGCACCGACCAGCCACTTCGGCGATGGTGACCAGTCGTACCAGGCGCCAATGTTCGGCAATGGTGCGGTTGCGCCGGCCGCCCTGGTTTCATTGAACACAGGCTCGCCGTTTACAATGGCATTTCCGCTGACACTCAAGTCGATGTCGATGCGGTGCAATCCGGCACCGACCCCGTAGTTCATGTTCTCGCGTTTGCTGAAGTTCCGGCCAAAAAACAGACGGAGGAGTTCGAATCCGCTGCTCGCCGTGACGGAGGAACCCTGTTCGAATACTGCCTCGCCGAACGCGACATCCTCATCGAGAACGGCGGTCGCGGATCGGTCCGGCGCAAAATACTGAAGCTGCGCCGACCATCTTGGCGTGAAGCGCCAGAAAAATTCCAAAGCAGCCAGGTCCTGGCTCTTCGATATGCCGAATCGTTTGTCGAAATCGATTACAGGATTGTCACCGGATATCTCGCTGTTGACCGCTCCGTTCAGGTCGGCGCGCGAAAAGAACGCACCCGCCTGGAAGACATACTTGTCAGTCAGAAAAGGGTGTACATCCGCCTGCGCAACAGAAGTGCCCAACAACGCAAGCGCACCCGATATGATACCGGCACGATTCATGACTTTCCTTTATCTTGCCCTGAAAGCGAATACTCAACTTTAGATCAATCCAGTGAAATCGGCTGTACGGGTTTCCACTGACACCCGGCGTCGTTCTGTGCATATAATCCGTCACGCGCAACCGGTGCCAGCTCGTCGATTGCGCGGGCGAAAATTCTGTTATTTCGCTGGCCGATAAAGCCGGCATGACGGTGTAATCAATGAAACTTGCAGTACTTTCCGCTTTCGTCGGACTCTCGTTCTTGTGTTCGGCACTCGTGTTTGCCGCGCCGGACAATTCAGAAACCGGGCAGCCGGACGCGCTGGATGAAATCGTCGTGACCGCAACCCGCGTGGAGTCGGCGATTCGCGACGTTGCGCGATCTGTATCCGTGATCGACAAGGAGCAAATCCAGAACGGACAGCAGCTCCTGGGCCTGGATGAATCCCTTGCCGGGGTCCCGGGACTCTATATGCAAAACCGTTATAACTTCGCCCAGGACTTGAAAATCTCCCTACGCGGTTTCGGCGCGCGCTCGAGTTTTGGTATACGCGGTGTGCGCATCTTCGTCGATGATATTCCGGAGACGCTCCCGGATGGCCAGGCGCAGGTCGACAGCATCGATCTGGGGTCCACCAGTCGCATCGAGGTGCTGCGCGGACCGGCTTCGACTATGTACGGCAATGCGGCCGGCGGTGTGATAGCCGTGTTCAGTGAGCTCAATGAGTCGGCTCCGTATGTCGAAGCAGCGGTCGCGGGCGGAAATTACGGCTACCAGCGCTATCAGCTGAAAGCGGCGGGTGCGTATCGCTCGCTGGACTATATGCTGAGCGGAAGCCATACAGAGCTCGACGGGTATCGTGACTTCAGCCGCGCGCGTGGTACGGCCGTCAACGGCAAATTCGGCATCGAGTTGACAGACCGGGACGTATTGCTGATTGCGGTCAACCAGACCGACCAGCCTCAGGCGCAGGATCCCGGCGGCATTGACGCAACGCAACTTGCCGCCGACCGTCGTTCAGCTCGATTGCTGAACGAGCAGTTCGATGCCGGCGAGGAGCTCAGCCAGCAACGCATCGGTGGTGTCTACCGAACCGACAGGTTGGGCGGCACGCTCATGCTGCGCAATTACTATGTTTGGCGGGACTTCACCAATCGATTGCCGTTCGTTGCAGGCGGTGCGGTCGACCTGCAACGCTTTTTTTATGGCCTCGGAGCGCAGTACAGTTTTCCGGATGCGATGGCGGGTCGCCTTAAACTCGTCACAGGGTTCGACGTCGATCGCCAGGACGACGACCGGCAACGATTCGACAACAACAACGGCACGGTCGGAGCCATGGTGTTCGAGCAGAACGAGAGCGTCGACAGCAACGGTGTCTTTCTGCAGGGACAGTTTACCTGGAGCGATGACTGGTCAATGCTCGCCGGCTTGAGATACGACGACGTGAAGTTCGACATAACGGACTATTTCCTTGGGGACGGCAATGATTCCGGCACCCTGGATTTCGAGCAGTGGAGTCCGTCTGTAGCAGTCAACTACAAAGCGGAATCCGGTGTGGTGTTTGCCTCCTGGAGCAGCTCTTTCGAGACCCCCACAACGACGGAGCTGGCCAATCCGGACGGAACGGGCGGATTCAACTCAACGCTCATGCCACAAGTCGCGTACAACTACGAGATTGGCTTCAAGAGCTCACGTGCATCTTTGTTCTACGAGGTCTCGGTGTTCCACATTGATCTTGAAGATGAGCTCATTCCATTCGAGATTGCGTCGTCACCCGGCCGGACTTTCTACTCCAATGCCGGAAGTTCGACGCGTAATGGAGTCGAGGCCGCCATTTCCTGGCACGCAAGCAATGGACTTACCGCGGATCTATCCTACACCTGGTCCGATTTCACGTTCGATGAGTTCGTGGAGGATGGTGAGGACTTCGGCGGCAAGCAATTGCCGGGGCTGCCTGAGCACTTCGCCTATCTCGGCCTGACCTATGCAGCCCGAGCCGGCCTGAGCGCAACGTTCGAGACCCTGTATTCCGGCAGCCTGTACACCAGCAACGACAATGCGACCGCCGTCGGCAGTTATGCCGTGTCCAATTTCCGGCTAGGTTACGAATGGTCGCCGGGCGACTGGATGATTCGTCCCTACATTGCCGTCAACAATATCTTCGACGAACAGTACAACAGCAACATTCGCATCAATGCCCTCGGCGGGCGGTATTACGAGGCCGCACCCGAGCGAAACGTGTTTGCCGGGATCGTCGTCGATTTTCGTCGGTCGTCAACCGCGCCCTGATTCAGCATCGCCGTCTTCACTATTCCTTATGGATCGGTGAGGACAGCAGGGCCAATCGCTTTCAGAATTTGACCAGGTACTTCTTGCCTTCAAGGCAGACGCTGAAAGCCTTGTTGAAGTTACTGCGTTTTTCCGCTTCCGTGGCTTCCGCCTGTTGCACTTGTTGCTCGGTCTGCTGCGTCGCTTGCTGTTGTGCTGCCCTGCCGCGACGTCGCGCCGCGACGGCGCCGGCTGCTGCGCCCCAGGCAGCGCCTTCGCCCGCATCATCGCTGGCGATCTCGCCGATCAGCGCGCCAGCCGCCGCACCCTTGACGGCACCTTTTGCGCCGGCGCCCTGGGTGGCTTGCTGCGTCTGCTGCTGTTGCGCCTGGGCTTGTTGTTCAGCCGCGGCCGTTTCCTTGGAGAGATTGAACGGGTCCACGCCAGTATTGGTGGTCGCCCATTGAAAGCATTCGGCTTCGTCCTTTGACTGCTGGTCCGCGGCCTGCCCGGCGGACGGAAACACGTACACGTTGAGCGTTGAAGCCAGGGATTTCTGTTGAGCCGGCTCCTGTGCGGATACCGGACCCGTCAGGCCGGCAGCGAGCAACAGGCCGGAAAAAAGTATCTTGTTCATTCCTCTATCCTCGATTGCAAATCCGGGATGATCAATCGACAGGCACGGGTGTGCAGGCACCGAATACGTTGATGGTTGCGCCGTCCGTCGCGATGGCGATCGTCGTACGTCCGTCGAATTCGTTCAGCACCATACTGAATGCGCGGCCAGTCTGTACGCCCTGAAGGACGATCTGCCCGTCCTGCCGGGTCAGGCTGAGTATGGGCGTCACACGATTTTCGCCGCTGGCCTGTGTCGTTGACAGCAATTTCCTGTCCAGGTCGATGATCAGGAATTGCGGAATCTGCCAGTCCCAGGCTGCGCCTGATTCGCAAACTCCATCGTCGGTGCATACCGTGGCCTCGACCGCGGAACACAGGAATCGGTCCTCACCACTCAGGCTGTCCGCCAGAGCTGTGCCTGCCAGCAACACGGCCGAGCACAGGACTACCTGTTTGTACTTCATACCATTCTCCCGGAGGGCTTGTCATTGTTGCGAACCGGCTCTGTACAAAGGCCAGTCGTCAAGGTGTGTACCAGATCGGCGACGTGTACGCACGTTCCTGCAGGAACATCGTGGTGCCGGGCAGCGGCATGATCGCTTTGGAGATCTTGCCGTTGCTGAAACTCACGATGATGTCGATGGCTGCGGCCGCACCCTGGCCGTTATGGACCATTTCATTCCAGTTGCGGCCTTGTGGATCGGCCATGATCGCCGGCGCACCGCTGAAGATCAGTGGACAGAAACCCATGCCGTCGGAGTGATCGGCGACAACGAGGAAGTCCAGCGGCCGCGACAACTTGACGCGTTCGCCCATCGACGCAGTAATCTCGTTGCCCTTGGCAAAGGTGTAGGCATCGCTCGGGGTCAGCCTCGCTCCGAACGCGCCCGCATCCATCGAAAACGAAGTGTGCAAATGCGTGTCGCCGAAGTAGGGGCAAGTCGGAAAATTGCGGCCCACGTAAGGTGAGTAGGGCGCTTTCGCAGGAAAGGCATTATCAATTGCGCCGGGCGTCGGCGCAGCAAGGCCCGGAGCGCTGTCCTGGGCAGACACCGACGCCGAAAAACCCAGCGTACACAACAGCCAAACAGACATACGTGCAAATTTCATGGTCATGCACCGTCCCGATCCGGGTGTCAGAGCCTCTCGAGTCAATATTGGCCTGGGTTACAGTCTGACAATCTGCAATCCGATTTGTCTTGCAAGCCCGTTCGCATAGGGCAAACGACGGGCAAGTCGCCGCTACTGCGCCTTCGTATTACTTGTTCGGCCGTGCCAGCACGACTTCGACCTCGACCAGCATACCGTCGCCGGCAAGTCCGGCGATCTGGAATGCAGACCTGGCTGGCAGGTTCGGTTGTTCCTTCGTGCCGAAGTACTTCGTGTAGGCTTTCATGAAGCCATCGAAATCCATCCTGCCGCCGAGCTCGGGGTCGCCGACCAGGAACACCTGCATCTTCACGACGTCGCCGAAACCTACGCCCAGCTTCTCGAACGAAGCCTGCATGCGCGCGAAAACGTTCAGTGCCTGTGTTTCCGTATCGCCATAGTACGCACGGCTGTTCCTGTCGGCGTCCGGGTTGGCGGGACCGGGCACTGTGCCGCTGTGCCAGATCAGCGTCGTGCCTGCCGTGACCTCCACGGCCTGCTCGATCGGGAAGGTCGATTTGTTCGGCAGCTGGTGCCGCGTGACATCGGCGCCGGCAGACATCGGTGCAAATACCAGCGTGG
>JAKEGN010000153.1 GCA_022615525.1 Woeseiaceae bacterium | reverse complement strand
CAGGCCGATGCGATTTACGCGGCCGCTGCGATCCACCAGCACGCGGCGGACCAGTGGTGTAACTTCGAGTGCCGAGATGACCCACGGCTCCCTGGTCTGCAAAGTGCCATCCTGCAGCGACCACTGCCGGATGCTTGCGCCGTCGGCGAACGTCAGTACAACGTCGTCCGGGTCGAACTTCAGTCTTTGCGCCGTGCGGCCCGGAAACGTGCCGACCAGCTGCGGATAGTCGTCCCCGATCAACGTCGCCGCGCGCCGTCGCCTTGCCGGGGAGGCTTCCACCAGCGACTCGAGCGCTGCGATCAAGGCCTGATCGCGTTGTTCCACACGCAGCGCAAAGCCGACTCGCCGGTCCCAGAAACCGGCAAGCAGGCCGTCCGCAAGGCGGCCGGAAGGGTCAACGGCGCGCGCGTAGGCGTCGATCTCCAACATCGATTCCAGATCGGCAGCCCGCTCCGCCCGGTCCGACAACACGACCCTGTACAGCCGCTCGGCGACAGCGGCATGACCGGGAAACGATTGCAGTGCGTCGTGGGCAGCGGCAATGCGCGGCAACGGTTCCGTTGCATCGAACATCCGGTCGACGAAGGGTCGCGGCAGTATTTGCGTGTACAGGAAGGGAATCGCGGCTATCGCCAGCACCAGTGCTGCCGCTATCGCAGGCCCGCGCCAGTGTATGGGAAGGTTTTCGTTGGCCCAGCGGGCGGTGAACACCGAGGCGTAAACGCGATTTTTCACCTCGAGCAGATCATCGCTGCCACGTGTCACGAGGCCGCTCGCGAAAAGGCTGGCCTGGGTGCGCGACTCGGGGTCGTAGCGGACCTCGATGCCTTTTGCGATCTTGCCATACAGCGTCAGCATGCCGTCCCGCAGTTTCGACGGCGCAGTTACGAAGCCGTGTATATGACTCAGGTGCGGCTCGCTGTGCAATGCGGCGCGTCCAGCCAGCTGCTGCAACGCAATCCTGTCGACCTGGGCGCCGATATCGCCCGACATCTGCTCGCGGGCGACCGAACGCGCGAGCTTCTGGGTAAGGTAGGGCTGGCCGCCGGTCCATTCATAAATGCGGTCGAGCGCCAGGCCGGCATCGTCAGCAGGCAGGTTCAGCTCGGTTGCAAACAGTTCCAGGTCGGCACGGGAGAAGTCTCCAAGCTGCACTTCCCTGGAGACGCGAAACGGCGACAGCTCCTGGTCTTCCACCAGGGCATGCGGGTCACACTCGCCCGACAGGGCAAACGTCAGTCGGGTGAACTCCGGGTCCGTGCTGCGCGCGTTGTGCGCCGCACGGATACTGGCAAGAAGGTTTTCGGCAAACGGCAATGCGGAGACGCATTGCACCTGGTCGACGAAAACAACGATCGGGCCGGCGATATTCTGCAGCACGATCTCGCTGTAGAACTCGACCAGCCTCTGCCGGTAACTCAGGATGTTCTTGTCCTGCCACCACGCCTGCAGGTCGGCCTTCAGGCGCAGCTGCCTCAGCAAGCGATACACGATGCTGTAATACCAGCGGCCCGCATCGGCGCCGCCATCCCGGTCGGCGATCTGTTCCAGGTCGAGGATCGCCACCTTGATTCCGTTGTTCTGCAGGCGCGCCGAAGTCGAGGCGATGAGGCTCGACTTTCCGGTACGGTCGGGGGCGATGAGGTGGGCATAATTGCCCGCGACCAGCGTCTGGTACAGCAGTTCGTCTGCCGGCCGGCGCACGTAACCGGCGCGCACCGCGTGCAGCGGTCCGCCGACACTGAAAAACTCTCCGGTCGCGTCGATGCTGTCCGCGACTGACTGGTCGGTCCTTTCAGCCATGTCTATCGGCACCCTGCGA
Organism: Woeseiaceae bacterium; assembly: GCA_022615525.1. Classification (GTDB taxonomy): domain Bacteria; phylum Pseudomonadota; class Gammaproteobacteria; order Steroidobacterales; family Woeseiaceae; genus JAKEGN01. The sequence continues at coordinate 4,944 of JAKEGN010000153.1, read as the reverse complement.
GGCCGCGATCCCGCGCATACGGCGGCAGCTTGTGGAACCCAGCGGTCAGCCTGACGGCTGCGGCCGCCCGCGTCAAGTGCCGCCCCGCCGACTGACTATCATATAAGCGCTTGAATATATTATGTTTATGCCATACACACGGAGGCACGACCAGCCTGTATCATCGCCGTTCTATAACTTCCCGAGAGACCGGCCACCGAGGAGCCCGCGTGGATTACTGTCACCAGCACAATCTTGTCGATCCGGAGTCCGCCTCGGCCAGCCGCCGTTTCGGCATACGTATCACACTCCCGCCCGGCGACACGTTCGCAAGCCTGCTGGGCGAGGACTGGGAACGCGTCCACTGGTACCGCAGCGAGCGCGAGCGGGACCGCGCCTACGACAACATGATGAGACGGCACGGCTATTACCGGAAAACCGACTCGCCGACGCAGACCCTGGAAAAAATCGTTCGCTGATCCCGTTACAGGGGCGAGCGGCCGAGGGACAGGTAAAAGTTCGAATCGCCACCTTCCGACAGGCCGGCGCCTATGAACAGCGGCCCGAAGAACGTGTCCACCCCGGCAAACACGCTGCCATTGGCCAGGACGTCCGATACGCTGATGTCGGATTGGGTCTGCCATACGTCACCGGCCTCGATCGATGCACCGACGTACAGCGGCGCATCGAAGATATTGGGCGCGGTCTCACCGGTCCTCCGGTAGTACGCGAGCCGCACGAGACCCGCGTGCGGGCCGCTGATTTCACCCCGTGCAAGGCCCGAGAGGTTCAGGAACCCTCCCAGCGGAAAGAAATTCTGCACCAGGTCGTCGGTCTTGAATGACGTGTTGAAGACGAGCCCGGCATTCAGCGTATGCCGGCCGCGCGTCCAGGCGGTCGCCATCTCCGTCTGCAGCAGCTGGAATTTGAAGTCCGCACCGAGTCCCTGGTCCGACTGGATAAACGAGATATCGACCCGTGAGCCGCGTAACGGGATCTGCGCATTGTCGCGAGTGTCGACCTGGAAGCGGGCCTCGAACCCGCCGGTATCGAAGGAGGATTCCGGCAGGGCCGGGTCACCCACTTTTATTTTGGCATTGCCCTTGCCGACGAAAGCGCCGAAACGCAATTCGCCCCACAGCCCGAGTTCCCTGCCCAGGTCCAGCGCGAGGGCGGAGTCGCTGATCCGGTAGCGCGCGATGCTTTGCTGGTCGGCAAACGCGTTGAAATTCGTTTGCTCGAGCACGATGCGCGGAGCAATGAACAGGCGCGAATCGAAACTGAGCGGCTGATACAGCTCGGTCTTCAGGTAGGGCTCCGTGCCAATCTGCAGATCGCTGCGCCATTCCGCGCCGAAACGGTTGATCCCGCGGCGAGTCATGCGCGCGGACAAATTGAATGCCGTATCGCCCTGCAGGTCGTCCTCGAGATCGACACCGAAGTTGAGGAAATTCGGCCCCCAGCTCTTGGCGCGCGTGAAAAACTCGACTCCGTTCTGCTCGCCTTGTTCGACCAACCGGTAGTCGACATGCTCGAAGGTCGCGAGTCCATACAGCCGGTCCGCATCGGCGGACAATGCCGCCGCGTCCGGAGGAACACCGGTCCCGGATTTGAGCCGGTCTTCGAGGAAGCCGGCGGACAGGGGACCGTCGTCCACTACCGACAGGAAGTCGACCTGCGGCAATGACCTGAGTCCCTGGCGTCGCGTCGCGAGGTGTTGTTCGAACGCCGCCTCGTCGAGGGCCAGCCGGCTCAGCCGCGCGCTTTGGGCCGCTGCCGCCTCGGCGCCGGGCTCGACCGCTCGCGATATTTCAGCGAAGTTGGTTGTGCCGAAGTTGCCGAGTTCGGGCCGGATCAAAAAATCGCCTTCGCCCAGGGTCGCGAGCTGGCGGCGCGTCTCCTTGCGGATCAGGATGGTGAGCATCTGTGCCGTAACGTCGATAGCGGAGGCGATTTCTTCGGCGCCGTACAACGGAAACTCGACATCCACGGCGATGACGATATCGACGTCCATCTCGCGAATCACCGAGACCGGCACGTTACCGACCAGGCCGCCGTCGACCAGTGTTCGACCGTCCAGTACCACCGGCGCAAACGCCCCGGGCACCGCCATACTCGCGCGCATTGCCGTCGGCAGGTCGCCGCGGGACAGCACGTACGCTTCGCCACTGCGTATGTCCGACGCCACGGCGCGAAACGGGATCGGCAGCCGGTCGAAATCGTCGATACCGGCCACTTGCAACGTATTTTCCCTGAGGATCAAACCCAGCTTTTGCCCCTGGATGAAACCCAGCGGTATCTGTACCTCGCCCTCCCGCAGCCCGAGTTCCAGGCGTATGGGAAACTGCTCATCGTCCTGTTTGCGGCGAAATGGGCTGTTGTTGCGGTCCGCTTCGTCGCGAAACGCCGCTGCCCAGTCGATGCTTGCAACGAGATCCTCGAGTTCGGTCGGCGTCATTCCGGCAGCGTAAAGGCCGCCGACCACGGCGCCCATGCTCGTTCCGGCAATCGCGTCTATCGGAATTCGCAAACGCTCCAGTTCGCGCAACACGCCGATATGCGCCGCGCCGCGTGCGCCGCCACCACCGAGCACCAGCCCGATACGCGGGCGGTCCGGCTCGCCGTCTCCGTCTGCGGCCGCCGCTGTAGCCGCGGTCAGCACGAGCATCGATATGGCGAACAGCATCGATGCTGCGACGGTTCCCGAGGCCGGGTTTCTCAAAGCATGAAATATCATGGTGTGCCTTGTCGATTGGACGAATGGTCGAACGGGCCTGCCGGGGATTATAATGAGTCGGCCCGCCGGTCGCCCTTTCATCGCAGCAGGACTTCGACCTGATGATAGGTCGATTGCGGAATTCCCTGTTCGCTGCGGCGGCCTTCACTGCAAATGGAGTAGTCAATGGTTGATGCAACACCGGTTGCGCCTGCAAATGGCGCAAAGATCACGATTCGAAACGGCAAACTGACGGTACCCGACAATCCGGTGATTCCTTACATCGAGGGCGATGGCACCGGGCCGGACATCTGGCGCGCCACGGTCAGGGCATTGGATGCTGCAGTCGAGAAGTCCTATAAGGGCAAGCGCAGGATTCGCTGGATGGAGGTCTATGCCGGGCAAAAGGCATTCGATCTTTTCGACAACTGGTTGCCCGACCCGACCGTCGACGCCTGTCGCGAATACCTGGTCTCCATCAAAGGGCCGTTGACGACACCGATCGGCGGCGGCATACGGTCACTGAACGTTGCGCTGCGCCAGCTGCTGGATCTCTACGTATGCCTGCGGCCTGTGCGGTGGTTCAAGGGTGTGCCGTCGCCGGTCAAGGACCCGGGTAGCGTCGACATGGTGATCTTCCGCGAGAACACGGAAGACATTTATGCGGGTATCGAATTCGAGCAAGGTACTGAAGCGAATGCGAAGTTCCTGAAACTCTTCAAGGAAAACTTTCCGGCCGAGTTCGCCAAGATTCGCTTTCCTGACAGCTCGGGCGTCGGCCTGAAACCCGTGTCACGCGAAGGCACCGAGAGGCTGGTGCGATCGGCTCTCGAGTATGCGATTGCCAACAAGCGCAAGAGCCTGACCTTCGTGCACAAGGGCAACATCATGAAGTACACCGAAGGGGCGTTTCGCAACTGGGGATACCAGCTCGCCGAGCGCGAGTTCGGGGATCACATCTACACCTGGGAGCAGTGGGAACGCAGGAAAAGCGAGGACGGCCAGGATGCGGCCAACGCGGAGCAGGAAGCGGCCCTCAAGAAAGGCAGGATCCTGGTGAAGGACGCAATCGCCGACATCACGCTGCAGCAGGTACTGACGCGCGCAAACGAGTTTGACGTCATTGCGACAATGAACCTGAACGGCGACTACCTGTCCGACGCGCTCGCCGCACAGGTCGGCGGTATCGGCATAGCACCGGGTGGCAATATCAACAATGTCAGCGGGCACGCGGTGTTCGAGGCAACGCACGGGACGGCACCGAAGTACGCCGACCTCGATGTGGTGAATCCCGGTTCGCTGATACTCTCCGGCGAGATGATGCTGCGGTACATGGGCTGGACCGAGGCGGCCGACCGGATCATTTCCGCCATGGACAAGACCATCGGGCAGAAAACCGTCACTTACGATTTCGCGCGGCTCATGGAGGGTGCGACCAAGGTGAAGTGCAGCGAGTTCGCCACGGCGATGATCCGCAATATGTGAGCGTTACCCGCCCGCGTCGAGAAACGGCGGCTTGAGCCTCTGGTTGTAAGCCTCGAGGAGGCCGAGCTGGCGACGCGTTTCCCGGTCGTCCCAGTGCAGTTCGACGGCAGCCAGCCGGGCGACAGCCGCCGCGAGCGGCCGGCCCTGGTCTGCGGCGAGCCCGATCATCAGCCGGCGATGCACGATATCGACCAGCGTCACGGCCATTTCCTCGCGCACGGCGAAAGCGACTTCGGCGGCGAGCACGCTGCGATCGTCGCCGAGGACTGCCTGCAGTGAGGCATGCGATTTCGCGAGTTCGACGAGTTTCGCTGCACGGCCTCCGTAGATCGAGATCAATCGTTCTCTGCCCGCTGGGGACATTGCGGGCAATTCATTGAGTCGCCGCCGCGCCGCTTCGAGGCTGTGGCCGCCAGGCAGCGCTCTTTTTCGTGTAACGCAATTTTCGCTCTCGGTCTTCTCCGCCCTGACGACAAAATCCACCACCTGCTCGGCAAGATTCCGGTACGTCGTCAGTTTGCCGCCGACCACGGAGACCAGTCCCCGCGCCTGGCGGCCGTGCTTTTTGATGATGTGGCGACGCGTGATCGCGGACTCGGGGCCGGTCGATCGTTTCGGCAACGGCCTTACGCCGGCGTAAGTGTAGTTGATGCTGGCCAACGTCAGGCCGGCGCGCGGAAATACGCGATTGGTTTCATTGACCAGGTACAGTACCTCTTCCTCGCTGGCACTGGCGTCGCCGGGATCGCCGTGATAGCGAATAT
>JAKEGN010000152.1 GCA_022615525.1 Woeseiaceae bacterium | reverse complement strand
ATTGCGACGATGCGCGGGTCTACATTGGGACCAGCCGGCGGGCGGCACAACTGCGGTAAAATATTGCAGGGAGGTTCTGCATCGGGGCGGTGAAATTGCGCGGTGAGCCAATCGCCGCCCCTTTTATGAGAGGTATTCGCATGCGCAACGATACGTGCAGGGCGCGCGGTGGCTTCACCGTGTCGCGCCTCCTGATCGCGAGTGTGGCCGCGATTCTGCTGGCCGCTTGTGCACCGACGACCGTCAAGCAGGTCGATCGCCTTTCGACCGTGCGCGAGAATCCGCGCATCCTGCTGATGCCGCCGGACATCCGCTATTACCTTTTGACCGCCGGTGGCGTTCCCGAACCGCATGCCGAGTGGACCGAGGCGGCACAAGCGAATTTCACCGAGGCTCTGACGCAGTACGCGGCATCGATCGGCAGTAATCTGAAGGTTCTGGACAAGAGGAACCTGAGTCCGCAGGAGGTCGACTACGAGGAGCTGCATTCTGCAGTCGGCTTTACCATCCTGAACAACTACTTCGGTGGCGCGTCGTTGCCCTCGAAGAACGGACAGTTCGACTGGTCGCTCGGGCCCGGGATCCGCGAGATCGGCGAGAATCACGACGCCGATTACGCGTTGTTCGTCTACTACCGCGATTACCAGGCGTCCGGCGGCCGGGTTGCCTTCGCCATCCTGGCTGCCGCAGCCGGCGCGGCGTCCAGCATCGGCTCGGAAAGCGGCTTTGCCTCGCTGGTCGATCTGCAGACGGGCGATGTGGTGTGGTTCAACGTGGTGGCGTCCGGCAGCGGAGAATTGCGGCAAGAGGAAGGCGCGGCCGCGGCCGTTCGCACACTGTTCAAGGACATCCCGACCAGCTCGGCAGCTGAATGAATGTGCGTATTGCATCGTCATTTACAGCGGCGGCGCTGGCATGCCTCGCGCCGTTTGCTTTCGCGCAGGACATCCACGATGTCGATCACAAGATACCGCCGGGCTACAAGCCGGAGGAAAGCCGCGATGAGCAGGGCATCTGGCTCGAGATCGAGGAGTACGAACTGGCGCTGAACAAATCGGCGTTGCTGGTTCGCGATCCAGAGATCAACAACTACCTGCAATCGGTGGTGTGCCGTGTTGCCGGCGACTACTGCAATGACATCCGCGTTTACCTGGTGCGAAATCCCGGCTTCAATGCCTCGATGACGGCCACCGGCATGATGCAGGTCTGGACGGGACTGCTGGTACGCGCGTCGTCGACTGACGAACTGGCCGCTGTCATCGGCCATGAGATCGCGCACTACACGCGGCTGCATACCTTGGAACGCATGCGAAAACTGAGGGCGAGCGCCGCGGCTGGCTCCATTTTCGACCTCGGTGTGGCGATCCTCACCGGCTATTCCACGCCCGTGGGCCAGGCCTCGGCCATGCTGAATGTCCTGGCATTCAATCGCGAACAGGAATCCGAAGCGGACTTTTTGGGCGCGCGCCTGGTCGCAGACGCTGGCTACGATCCGCATGCGGCGTACCGGGTATGGGAAAAGGTTATCGCCGAGGACAAGGCGGCGGTCGACAAGCGCAGGGAGCCGGGCATGTTTTCGAAAACGCACCCGGATGCCGAGTTGCGCGCCGTCGAACTGAAATCCTGGGTTACGGAAAAATGGGGGCCGCCGGACCTCGAAGACGCCGCAGACGACGCCCTCGTGACCGTGATGAACAACCATTACCTGTTCCTCATGGAAGACCAGATCGATACCAACCGTTTCAGTCGCACCGAGGAACTCCTGAAACGCCATGCCGAGATGGGAATCGACCCGAGCCTGGTACGTTATTTCTACGGCGAGATGTTTCGCCAGCGGGGCGCCGAAGGTGACACGGAACTGGCGATGGCTGCCTACCGGCATTCGATCGAGGGCGGCAGCGCACCGCCGGAGGCTTACAAGAATCTCGGTTACCTGTACCTGAAGACGGACAACCTGGCATCGGCAAGAGAGAGTTTTCGTGAGTACCTCGATCGCGACCCGGATGCCTCGGATCGCGCCATGATCGAGTACTACCTGGAGGATGAGCCGCAATGAAAAAGAATGCTGCGCTTCTGGCGCTGGTCGTCGTTCTCATCAGTGCTTGTGCAACGATGAGTTATCAATCCGTCTTGCCAGGCGTCAATTCCCTCGGTGCGCTCCAGGTCAACGCGGACACTGGCTGGAACCTGGCGCCCGCTTACGCGACACCGAGGGCGACGGCTGACTCGCAGACCTGGACCAAGGATGGCCTGCTGCTGGACCGGCTGATACTCATCCCGGCGGTGAAGGACGGCGAAGCGCTTTTCGTGAGCGATGACCCGGCCGCGGCCCTGCCGCCGTTTCGCGCCAACATGCTGCCGAACGAAATCGAGGAGATGACCGAATCAACGATCGTCAAGTTGTTTGGCGAAGGCGAGGCCGCGGTCAGCACGGAGAAGTTGCGGCCCTGGGGTTTCGCGGAACACCGTGGCGTGATGTTCGATATTTCCGTGACGGTGACGGAGAGCCCGGACTACCGCGGCATGGTGGGCGCGTTCATCGTCGAGGAAAAGCTCTACATGATAGTGTTTCTCGCCGCGACGCCGCACTACTACGACAAGCACGTAGCGAATGCCGAAGCGCTGATCAAAGGTGCGCAGATCCGCGTGCCGACGGTACCTTCAGCGGGGGGCTAGCAGGTCCTGCAAACAGAAAAGCCCCTTTGCAGGGGCTTTCCGTGAGATTGAGTATCCATCAACCTCGGGATCCTTGTGATCCACGGACTACTACCGGACTACGAAATGCTCCTCGGCTTCCGGTTGAGACCCAACAGTTGAGTGGATACAGTCGACATCTCACTAGACATTGGATCACCCCCTTCGATGCAGTTGGCCCGAACCGAGTATCGCTGCGATTTAGCAAAATGCCAATAGGCAAGTTTCAATGATTTCGGGAAATGTGAAACGGAGCACGGGTGCAGGAGCCCGGCCGGCGATCCTCCCGATCTCGTTCTACACGCGGGACGATGTCGTCACTGTTGGCCGGGAGCTCCTGGGTAAAATGCTTTGCACCCGCATCAACGGCGGACTCGCGAAAGCCATAATCACCGAAACAGAGGCCTATGCCGGCACCAGCGACCGGGCGAGCCATGCCTTCGGGGGCCGGCGCACTGCCCGCAACGAACCGATGTACGCCGGGGGCGGCGTTGCCTACGTGTACCTCTGCTACGGCATCCACCACCTGTTCAACGTGGTGACGGGCGAGGAGGGTAATCCGCACGCGGTGCTCATCCGCGCAGCGGTTCCGGCGGAGGGCGAGAAGCTGATGCTACGCCGACGCGGCAAAGCCAGGACCGACAAGACACTGATGGCAGGTCCGGGCTCGGTATCCCAGGCACTCGGCATTACCACGCGCCTGACCGGTGTGAGCTTACAAGGCGACCGTATCTGGATCGAGGATGCCGGCATCGAGCCGGCAGATATTACGACCGGTCCCCGCGTGGGCGTCGATTACGCAGGTGCTGACGCCGCCCTGCCGTATCGCTTCATTCTCGCTCTATAACTACTGTCCCCGACCCGGCCAGCCGGTTACAATGCCGCCCCT
>JAKEGN010000151.1 GCA_022615525.1 Woeseiaceae bacterium | reverse complement strand
TCTGCCGCGGCGCCATGCCGCTCGGAAACGCCGTTGCAACGGATGCCACCTTGATGCCGCTCTTGCCCAGCGCTTTTTTGGCCACCCCGACCATGGTCGGGTAGACACAAACGGCGGCAACGTGCGGCAGCCCGGGCATCGCATCGTGCAAATGCATCGCTTTCTGGCAAAGCTGCCTGACCTTGCCCGGCGTGTCCTGGCCTTCGAGCGTGGTCAGGTCGATCATGCTCAGGATCATTTTCAGCGCCGCGATCTTCGATTCGTTCTTGATGCTCCGGCTCTGGAAACGCGCCACGCGTTCCTTCACGCCGACTTCGTCCACGAGGGCCACGCGGCTCAAATCCGGAAAATGCGGCGATACGGGTACGGCAGCGAGACTCATGCGCTCGCCCTCGCGGTTTCAAGTGCGACGACAATCATCTCATCGAAGGTGGTTTGCCGTTCCTCGGCGGTCAATGCCTTGCCGCTCCTGATGTCGTCGCTCACGGTGCAAATCGCCAGCGCTTCGACGCCGTGCTCGGCGGCGATGGGGTAAATGCCGGCAGCCTCCATCTCCACGCCGAGAACATCGTAGCGGGCGAGCGTGTCGAACATGGCGGTATCGGGCGTATAGAAAAGGTCTGCGGAAAAAACATTGCCGACATGAAAGCGAACTTTGTTCTCTTTCGCGGCGGCTACCGCATTCTGCACCAGCCGGAAACTCGCCAGTGCCGCGAGATCGTAACCGCCGAAGCGCATGCGATTGACGCCGGAATCGGTCGATGCGCCCATCGCAATCACCACATCGCGCAGTTTCACCCTCGGGTGCGAGGTGCCGCAGCTCCCGACCCGGATCAGGCGTTTCACCTTGTACTCGGTGATCAGTTCCGTGCAATAAATCGAAGCGGACGGGATCCCCATGCCGTGCGCCATGATCGACAGCGGCATGGATTTGTAAGTGCCGGTAAAGCCCCACATGTTGCGCACGTCGGTGACCTGCCGCGCGCCTTTGAGCCACTTGTCGGCCATGTATTTGGCGCGCAGGGGATCACCGGGCATCAGCACGGTTTCGGCAAAATCGCCGGGGGCGGCGTTCATGTGTTTGGCTGCCATCGGGCCTCGGATGGGTCAGTGTCCGGTTGATTTTACCACCGGGACACGGTGGACATTCCGCCATCGACGATGAGGTTCGCACCACTGATCCAGCGCGCAGCGGGACTCAGGAGGTATAGCACCGCAACTGCGACGTCTTCGGCCGTGCCCAGGCGCCCGAGCGGCGCCTTCGAAAGCCAGCTCGCGACGCCTTCCGGCCAGTCTGCCTTCAAGCCATCGCGGTCGATGAGGCCGGGCGAAACGGCATTGACGCGTATGCCGGAGCTGCCGTATTCCAGAGCCGCGGCTTTGGTCAGCATCAGCATCCCGGCCTTGCTGCTGGCGTAGTGCGCATGCCCGGTCGCCGGGTCGAAGCCCTCGATCGATGCGACATTGACGATGGCGCCGGCGCGGCCCGACTTCAGCAGGCGCTCCACCGCGAGCTGGGTCACGGAGAAGGCGCTGTCGAGATTGGCGGCCATGACCATTTGCCAGTCGGTGAGCGCCATTCCGGCCAGCGGCTGCACGTCCTGGTTTGCAGCATTGTTGACGACGAGATCGGCTACGCCGCCGCTTGCGTCAATTCCCGCAAACAACGCTCGTGCGCCATCCGCGGTTGAAAGGTTCGCGTGCACGAGGCCCGTGCGCACGCCGATGGCATTGAGCTCCTTCTCCAGGGCACGCGCCGCGGCGGCGTTGCCATTGTAGTGAATGACGATCTCCGCGCCGGCCATGGCAAGCCGCCTCGCAATGGCCGCTCCGATATTGCCGCTCGCACCGGTAATGAGGGCGCGGTGTCCCGACAGGTCCATGAGACCGTCGACGGAGGTCGGCTGGTTGGGCTCGTTCATCGGCTTGCCTTTATGATATGCAGGCCAAGAATGACACAGAGCCATGTCGATGAGCCACGTGATCCGGCCGACGCCACCGCAACGCAGGGAAAGCCTGACCCGCGAGCGCTGCTACATCCGCGAGATAGTCAATAACCCGGGGGTACCGCAGGTGTCGCTGGCCGAGTGCCGAGTCGAAGCCGGCGTTACGACGGAATTACACAGGCTCTCGGTCGACGAGTGGTACGTGATCGTCGACGGCCAGGGACTCATGGAAGTCGACCGGGCTGCGCCGGTGGCCGTCGTCCCGGGGGATACCGTGGTGGTCCCCAAAGGTACACCGCAGAGAATCACCAACAACGGCATGAGCGACCTGAGATTCCAGTGCATCTGCATGCCGCGATTTACGCCCTCCTGCTACGAAGCCCTCGAACCTTGAAGCTCCGATGGCGCCGGCAAGGTTTTCGTCGCGGTCGGGCGTTGTTATATCGCCACATACATGCCCGCGTTTCACCGCCTGAAGCGCAAGCAAAAATCTGGTTAAATGAGCATGCAAGGGCGCTATACTGCGCCATCCGCAATTCGGAGAGACAAAATGCGTGGTTACAATCCAACAAGATCAAGAATCAGCAATAGCATACTCGGCGTCACGCTGATGGCGGCTGCAATCGGGGTATTGCCGCTGACTTCGTCTGTGGCACTGGCGCAAGGCAGCGCAATCCTCGAAGAAATCGTCGTCACTGCACAGCGACGTGAAGAAAACATCCAGGAAGTGCCGATCTCCGTGACCGCTGTGTCCGGCGAAAATCTTGCACCGCTGTTCGAAGGCGGTGAGGACATACGCGCATTGGCCACGCGCATTCCGAGCCTGTACGCGGAATCGTCGAACGGACGGCTTGCGCCGCGTTTCTACATGCGCGGACTCGGCAATACCGACTTCGATCTGGCGGCATCGCAATCCGTATCGATCATCGTCGACGAAGTCGTGCAGGAGAACGTGATCCTGAAAAGCTTTCCGCTTTTTGACATCGAGCGCGTGGAAGTCCTGCGCGGACCACAGGGCACATTGTTCGGCCGCAACACGCCGGCCGGTATCGTCAAGTTCGACACCCGCAAGCCCTCCGAAGAATTTGATGGCTACGCCATAGGTACTATTGGCTCCGCCGGCACGCTGAACGTCGAGGGCGCATTGGGTGGCAGCCTGAACGAAGCGGACACACTGATGGGCCGCATATCCGTGCTGAGCCAGAACCGCGACGACTGGATCGACAACGCCT